>JAYVJQ010000328.1:0-4315 GCA_043769055.1 Allobrachymonas sp. | reverse complement strand
ATGCGGAAACGCGTGACTTCTTGCATTTTGAGTTCGATGTAAGCATCGATCATGCTGTCGGAGAACACGCCGCCTTTGGTCAAGAAGCCACGGCCTTTGTCCAAATAATCCAGCGCTTGATCCAAGCTGTGGCACACGGTTGGCACTTTTGCATCTTCCTCAGGAGGCAGATGGTAAAGGTCTTTCGTGGCGGCTTCGCCTGGGTGGATCTTGTTTTCCACGCCGTCCAAACCAGCCATCAACAAGGCTGCAAAACCGAGGTACGGGTTCATCAGTGGATCTGGGAAGCGCGCCTCAATGCGGCGAGCTTTGTCAGATGCGACGTGTGGAATACGGATCGAAGCGGAGCGGTTGCGGCTTGAGTAAGCCAACTTCACAGGCGCTTCAAAGCCAGGAACCAAGCGCTTGTAGCTGTTGGTGCCAGGGTTGGTGATCGCGTTCAGAGCGCGAGCATGCTTGATGATGCCGCCGATGTAGTACAGCGCGAAATCAGACAAGCCTGCATAGCCGTTGCCAGCAAACAGGTTCTTGCCATCTTTCCAGACGGACTGGTGTACGTGCATGCCGCTGCCGTTGTCGCCGACGAGTGGCTTAGGCATGAAGGTGGCGGTTTTGCCATAAGCATTGGCCACGTTCCACACCGTGTACTTGAGGAGCTGAGTCCAATCGGCGCGCTGCACCAAGGTGCTGAACTTCGTGCCGATTTCGTTTTGGCCAGCGCCTGCCACTTCGTGGTGGAACACTTCAACGGGGATGCCGAGAGATTCGAGAATCAGGCTCATCTCAGCGCGCATGTCTTGCGTGCTGTCAACGGGGGGCACGGGGAAGTAGCCGCCCTTGACGGTTGGGCGATGGCCTTTGTTGCCGCCTTCGATTTTCTTGCCGGTGTTCCAAGGTGCTTCGTATTCGTCAACCTTGACGAAAGAGCCGCTCATGTCGGAGCCCCAACGCACGTCGTCGAAGATGAAGAATTCTGGCTCTGGGCCGAAGTAGGCGGTGTCGCCCATGCCGGAAGATTTGAGGTAAGCCTCTGCGCGCTTGGCAATCGAACGTGGATCGCGGTCGTAGGCCTTGCCGTCGCCGGGCTCGAGCACATCGCAAGAGAGAATCAGCGTGGTTTCTTCGAAGAACGGATCAATGTTGGCGGTGTTCGGGTCAGGCATCAAAAGCATGTCGGAGGCTTCAATGCCTTTCCAACCAGCGATCGAAGAACCATCAAAAGCATGGCCTTCTTTGAATTTGTCTTCATCGAAGTGCGACACTGGCACGCTGACGTGCTGCTCTTTGCCTTTGGTATCGGTGAAGCGGAAATCAACGAATTTCACTTCGTTTTCTTTCACCATTTTGATCACGTCTGCGACGGTCTTTGCCATGAAATGCTCCTGTTGGTTGGATCAATAAAATTCGAGATTGTTCTCTTGGCTGCTCTGTATGCACTTTTTATGCCACAAAACAATGCACGGAAATTCTTCGAGAAACACTTAGATTGTGCGCGATTTTTGACGCGGTTTGCGTGTGTGTTGGTATGACTGACGCGGAACTGAATTTCTCGGATTCGCCGTCATATGCACTATTTAAGTGCATTGCACCGATTTGGAGCAAAAAGCGAAATCCCCGTTTTAGCGCCTGATCAGCGAGTGAGTTCTGGCCCCAACACCACACCAAAGGTTTTGAGCCCCGCAAGCAGCTGCGCATAAGCCGCATCCATCGCCTCCGCCCTGCCCTTCACGCCCAGCTCAATATGCCGCCCGTATTGCGGATGATCGACGCTCGGCAAGCTAAACACTTTGATGCCAGCGTGCTCCGCTTCGATCTTTTCCATCAGCGGAGTGAGCGTGGCTTCCATCGCGCCCATCACAATCACGGATTTTTCCTGTAGAGCAACAGCGCGATGCAAATGCTTGTAATGCGTATCAAGCACCCATTCCATCATCGGCCACGCCATCACGGGGAAACCGGGGAAAAAATGCACCTGGCCAACAGAGAAGCCAGCAATCTTGTTATATGGATTAGGAATAATTTCCGCGCCCACGGGAAACACACCCATGTTGAGCCGGTGGATGTTGTCGGCCCGATCAGGCTCGTAGGGCAAGCCCTGCTCTTTGGCCGTGTCTTGCATGCGCTCGCGAATCAGGTCGGCTGCTTGTGGGTGCAACGCCATATCACGGCCGAGCGCAGCGGCGGCGCATTGGCGGGTGTGATCATCGGGCGTGGCGCCAATGCCGCCGGTGGAAAACACGATATCGCCAGACTCACCTGACAGTTGGAAAGCGCGTTTCAGAACAGCCGTGATGCGCTGCGGATCATCCCCGACGTACTCAGCGCTCTCCAAACTCAAGCCCCGCGCAGCGAGCAGCTCAATGGCTTTGGAGAGGTGTTTGTCTTGGCGCTTGCCGGAGAGGATTTCATCGCCAACGATGATGAGGTGAAAACGAGATGAAGACATGGATATTCACAAGAATCAGAGTTTTTTTGGTGTGGCATCTACTATCAAATCAGTAGCTGCCGGCGCATATTCTATGCCGGCTAATAGGCTTTTTTGATCTGATTTCGGGGTAAAAGTATCACTTTTAACCAGCAAACTCTCTGCGCGCAGCCGATTGAGAGCGTCCAAGCAGAAATGCGCAAACCACAGCGATGAAAACGCAAACACGAGCGTGTAAATCCAAATCGCCGCCACGATAAACACCGGTGCGAGCACGACGAACATCACGCCCGAGGCCCACAGCAAGGTAGGCGCAGCACCCAAGTAGCCGGCCACCACGCCCATGCCCAAGAGCTGCATGCGGTGGCGCTTGAGCAAAGTATTGCGCTCCTCTTTGCTCGCATGCTCAGCCAGCGCATCAAAAGCCATCACGCGATAAGTGAGCCAGCCCCAAATCAAAGGCGGAATAATGAGCACCAGAGGCGGGATGAACCACAACGGTACAGAAAAAATCAACACCACCAAAGCCAAGAGCACTGCGCCCAGCGACCACATCACACTGGCAAACAGGCCAGCGCCCTTCTTTCGCTCGAGCGCATCAAAGCGCCGCTCCGCCACCAGCGAGACCATCGCTGGCGTCATGAGAAAAGCCACAAACATCAGAGACGCAATCACCACCACGGGCGTAGCTGCAATGATCAGCAACAAAGGCGCAATCACCGCTTTCAACCCACCAAAGCCCATGCCCTGCAGCCAAGCCATCCCTCGGGAGAGCCAATCGCTGCTCAGCAGCCACTCGTTCACCGAGACCAACGTGCTTTCCCAAAAGAAATAGCCCAAGCCGAGTGCTATAGCCACCATCAGCACCAAAGGCACGAGCGAGAGCGCGATCACGCGGGGGTGCAGGCAATAAGCTGCAGCTCGCCAAAAGGCATCCAAGATTTGTTTCATGCATCTAGGATACACGCACTTTTGTATTCAAAAATGGCCGCTTTACAACAGCGCAGACTCATCCAGATGGATGAATTTATCCCTGCTCAACGGCGTATGCCTTGTATTGGTAGATGAGTCCATCAACAATCCAAACACATGCAGCGCTTTGCATCAAACCAACAACTTGGAGCACACCATGAACAGCAGCAAAAACAACACCAGCCCTCCAAGCTCACTAGGCTTACAACAATCTGCCCACGGCCTAAAAATTTCGCGCCGACAAGCTATTGCACTTTCGGCCATGGGTATGAGTATGGGTATGTTGTCGGCCTGCGGTGGCGGCGATGATCCTAGCGCGGTTGCTGTCAGCCCAGCGCCCGAAATGCCCATTCCTCCCGTGAAACCTTTGATCGCGCTACAGCCCGGGGTGGCGCTGTTCGTCGGCGATGGTGGCGGGCAAGGCAACACAGATTCACCCTTGCGGCTCGACAACCCGAGCGCCATTGTGCAAGACGCTGCTGGCAATTTGTATATTTCTGAGCCTCAAAGGCACTGCATCCGAAAGATCAGCCCCCAAGGGGCGATCAGCGTGTTTGCTGGCAGCACAACAGGTGTAGCTGGGAACTCCAACGGCACAGGGACTGACGCCTTGTTTCAGCAACCCAGAGGCTTGGCCATTGTTGGCAACACACTCTACATTGCTGCCGTCAGCAACAACGCCATTCGCGCTGCGGATTTATCCACCGCAGTGGTGACAACCGTTGCAACCGTACCCTCGCCTTTAGGCCTAGCCACGGATGGAACGAACTTGTTTGCAAGCAGTTTCGTCCACACTGTGAACCTGATCAACCTCGGCACGGGTGGCGTTACAGTCATTGCGGGCGCCGATGGATCACGCGGACGCGCTGATTCACCTAGCGAACGGTTTGCCGCAACCTCTGGCATGGCTTGGTCGGC
>JAYVJQ010000327.1:0-17381 GCA_043769055.1 Allobrachymonas sp. | reverse complement strand
CCAGCGCGCAGCCGAGCCCGCCGGATTGACCGAGTTGTCGCAAAGCCTGCTGCCCGGCGAGACGCTACGCTTGACGCGCCAGAGCGGCCGCTTGCAAGGTTTGCCGCCTATCGTGCTGAAAAATACCGCACCAGAGCAAGCGCAAATTTCGCCTTGGGTGAGGCGCATCGTGAGCCTGCTGCCGGTGGATACGCAAGTGCCGCCCTTGCAAGCGGTGAGCACCATCAACACGCCTGTGGGCAATTTTGAAGCGGTGCTCACGGGCGATGTGCGCGCAGTGGAGCGCAGCATCAGCATTGTGGCCACGCGCATGCTCTGGCTGGTGGGCGCGATGCTGGCTGCGATTGCGCTGGCCTGGGGCTTGATTGAAATTGGCTTGATTGCCCGCGTGACGCAGCTGGCCAAGCGAGCCGCTGCTGTGTCGTATAACGTGAATGCACCTGAGCTGGAGAATCGCTTGGCTGCGATGGATGTGAGCGATTTGCGCGGCAAAGATGAGCTGGGTATTTTGGCGGGCGGTTTATCGGATTTGATGCAGCGCGTGAAGGATGATATTTCGCGCGAGCATGTGCGCGCCCAGCAGGAGCGCCAAATGTGGCATGCCGTGGGGCACGAGATCATGTCGCCCCTGCAATCGCTGATGGTGCTGCATGGCAAAGAGGGTGACGCAAGCCACCGCTATGTGCAGCGCATGCAGCAAGCAGTAAAAGTGTTGTATGGCCAAGCATCGCCGAGCGAAGCGATTGCCAAGGCCGATGTGGCCGCCGGTGTGTTGGACTTGGATGCTTTCCTCGTGCAGATTGCAGGCAATGCGCATTTCGTGGGCATTGATCTAGTGGTGTACGAGCGGCCAACTTCGCTTGCGCCATGCCTGGTCAAGGCCGATGAGTTTGCATTGGAGGATGTGGTGACACATATTTTGAGCAATGCGCAGCGCCATCGTCAAGCAGACACGCCGATTACGCTGAAGGTATCCACTGATGCAGCGCAGGCCACAGTCAGCATTCACAACTTCGGCGAGCCCATACCTGCTGATTTGCTGCCCAGCATTTTCGACTATGGCGTCTCCAGCAGCAAAAACAGTGCAGACGATGCCAGCCATCGCGGGCAGGGTTTGTTTGTGGCCAAGAGCTATATGGGAAAAATGGATGGCTCTGTGCAGGCGCAGAACATATCTGATGGTGTTGCTTTTGAGCTGCGTTTAAATTTAGCCTGACATCTCAAATGCGCCGCATCAGCGCATCCACCAGCTTCACCGTCATCGACCCAATACTGTTCTGATAAGCGCTATCTCTTCGATAGGCTCAGATCGAACGGAGTGATGTGAACAGTATTGCGTCATCGACCTAAACTTCTCATGCAGGGAAATTTGCCGCATATATCTATGCTGCTGTTTGCGTATTGCGATCTTCCTGCAAGACAGTGCTTTGTGCCAGTTCGAGAATTTGAGCAGAATAGCCTTTTGCTGCAAACTGCTTGAGTCTGTTGTCAGACAAGCGGCCATGTGTCAGCACTTCACGTACCAACAGGTTCAAATCCGCTCCGGGCATGTCGATCATTTTTCCTAGGGTTTTGGCGACAGCATCGTGACGAGACAAGTACTGGTGTTCTTGTAGCAGATCTTGTTCGAGTGCATATTGAGCCATCTCAACACCAAACGTCACGCATTCAGTAGCATCCCAGTAGCGGTAAATTATTTCATCGCCTACAAAGTTGCATGCCTGCACTTCTGCATCAGTTCGTGTGATATCCCACAAACGTCGCGCTGGCTTTGAGAAGGACTCCAATGCTGCAAGGTACTCTGGTTCATGTCGATTCATAGCCACAGAGATTGGCAAGATAAGCCCGCGCTCCAGCCCCCCTCTAGAACAAACCTGTGAATGGAAGATAAAACGATGCACACGGCCATTACCATCCATAAATGGGTGGGCTAGCACCACAGCAAAAGAAACCAAAGCCGAGGCAATCAGCGGATTGATTTCTGATGTGCGGTCATTGGCCATCATCTCTATCTGATCCATGATTTGAGCGCAAAGCTCTGGCGCTGGTGGGACGTAGGTCACGCCCATCGGGCCGCGTGCTCCGTTGCTGAGCCAGTTTTGCTCCGTGCGATATCCATACGCATGTGCGAGTGGATTGGTCAATGCCGCGCGTTGTATCTCAGCGAGACTTTCTTCGCTCAATGGCCTTGTATTCCCAGCAGTTGAAAGGAGTTGAGAAAAACGTTCTGCCTTGTTGTGGCTCGTCGCCTCTCGTTCCAATTGGTCGGATCCTTGTGTTTCACTCAGATAGGCCCAACGCAAAATACGATTGAGCTGTTGCACACTGAGCGACTGGGCAAACGATTTCACTCGGCCCAAGATATCCCACGCAATGAGTTGGTCTAACTTGGGTGTTCGGCGCACGGTGGGGCAATACAGGCGTGTGCCCAGCCCATTGAAATCAATGCGCCACTTTGTTTCTTTCTCGCCTCTCTTTGGCCTGGATGTGTAATGCTCATCGGGGTCAAGCAGGAGTTGGTAGGGGGCGGTTGGTAAAACGTGACTCTCTAAAGGCGGTTTCTCTGGATTGGCCATCTCCCACAGATACCCGGCGCGCCGCACGTACTCGCTGTTGGGTGCAGTTTGTATGGCATCTTGGAGTTCCTGCGAGTCAATTTTTTTGAGAGCCAGCAGGCATTGCTGCATCTCAATGCCTTCGTGTTTCATGGCAAATAGCAAATGGTCGATAGGTGTAGCATCAGGTCGCGGTGCCACTTGACTAGGCACCATGATCGTATTGCCAGGCTCGCGTCCCTTGGTTGGAATGATGCGCTGAACCGGGGCTACACGCGCCACAACAGGTAGCTCAAATGCACCCGTTGCCAATTTGTCCAAAAGATATGCGTAGCCTATAGTCACAGGAATTTCTTAAATAAAACGAGAAAATACTATGAAATGAGCGATATTGCAAGTTTTTCTTAAATGTGAATTGATTTCTTGGTGTGGGCAACACGTTGCATCAGCGCATCCACCAGTTTCACCGCCATCGGCCCCGCCACTTCGCTCACAAACTTTGGAAAATCCACATGCGCGCTGTCGTCGGCTTTATCCGAGATGCTGCGCACGGCGGCAAAGGGGATGTGGTAGTTGTGGCAGACCTGCGCAACGGCTGCGCCCTCCATCTCCACGCATAGTGCATCAGGCAGCTCTTGACGCAGGGTTTGCACTTCGGCGGCGCTGCTCACGAAGCGATCGCCGCTGAGGATGAGACCTTGATGGATTTTGAAGCTTTTTGATCCACTACACGGGATCAAATCTGCGTGGAGTGCTTCCAAAATCATAGCAATGAGATCTGCATCTCCTGCATAGCGGCTGATGCCTGTGTAGGGAATCTCATAGCGCGGAAAGAGCGGCGAAGCATCCATATCGTGCTGCAAGTATTCAGCGCCCACCACCACGTCGCCCACGTTCACAGCCTCACTCACTGCGCCTGCCACTCCTGTGAAGATGATGCGCTGCACTTTGTAGCGCTCAATCAGCATCGTCGCCGTGCTGCTCGCCGCCACCTTACCCACACCAGCCAGCGCGAGGATCACTGGCTTTTTATGAATCAAACCGTGCTCTAGCCGGCATGGAATCTGCGCGGAGTGCTCATGATTTGTGATTAGTGCGAGCAGGCCAGCTTGCTCTTCGGGCAAGGCGCTGATGATGGCGGTGGTCATGATGTTGGCAATGGGCGGTTGACGATGCGGGTGAAAAATTGATTGTGCGTAGCTTGTGTAGAGATGATTTCTTAGTCTATTTTTAGATCAAAAATGGCAAGTACACGGGATGAAATATGCGCAGAGTGCTATTAAATCAGGAGTAATTGAATTTGGCCCTCAACATTCATAGCCAAGAAAGCGCCGTATCAAATTTAGCGCGCGAGGTGGCAAAGAACGTTTTCACATTGCGCACCTTCGCATCTTGCGTGAACAAACGCTGCGCCAGCGCGTGATAGGCCGGCATGTCGCGCACCGCGACAATTGCAATCAAATCAGGGCCGGGGCTGGTGCGGTAACACTGCTGCACAGCGGCCTCTTGCACAAGGCGCGCCTCGCAAGCAGAGATGATCTCCTCGGTTTGCTCAGTGAGCGTGATCTCGACAATCGCCGTCAAGCCCGCGCCGATCACCGATTTCAAGCGATCAGGCTGCAAAATCGCCACCTGCCGCTCAATCAAACCCAACTCATGCAGGCGCTTCACTCGCCTCAGGCAAGTGGGCGGCGACACATGCACCAGAGCCGCCAAATCTTGGTTGCTCAGCGATGCATCTTGCTGCAATGCTTGCAGCAGATGGATGTCTACCGCATCCAAAGCCGTGGGTTCGATGCTAGAAATTGGTTGATTTATCGCCATAAATTGGAATCTTATTTCTTTTTCTGAATTCAACAAACTTTTATTTCAAATTTAATCGAATATTGAAAACAAATAATCTTAATGCAAGCCTACGATAGCGCCATTGCATCAACAGCATCAATTCCCAAGGAGCATCTTATGTGTGGCATCGTCGGCTCAGTCTCGAAGCGCAATATCGTCCCCATTCTCGTGCAGGGCTTGCAGCGGCTGGAGTATCGCGGCTACGACTCGTGTGGCGTAGCGGTTCACAGTGGTAGCCTCAAGCGCGCGCGCACCACCTCGCGCGTGGCCGAGCTTCAAGCGCAGATCAATCTGGACGCAAAAAGCGGTAACGCATTTGAAGGCGCCACAGGCATCGCCCACACCCGCTGGGCCACGCACGGCGCGCCTGCGGTACACAATGCGCATCCGCATTTCAGCGCGGGGCCTAATGCAAAGGCAGATGCAGCAGGGCACACCGCAATCGTGCATAACGGCATCATTGAAAACTACGATGCACTGCGCAAAACGCTGCAAGCCAAGGGCTATGTCTTTGTCAGCCAAACAGACTCTGAGGTGATCGCACATTTGCTCGATTCGCTTTATGAGGGTGATATTTTCGAGGCGCTCAAAGCCACCACCGCTCAGCTGCATGGTGCGTATGCGATTGCAGCGTTTCATAAAGACGAGCCACATCGCGTGGTGGGCGCGCGTGCAGGCTCGCCGTTGATTTTGGGGGTAGGTAAGTCAGAGAATGAAAACTTCCTCGCCTCAGACGCAATGGCCTTAGCAGGCGTGACTGACCAAATCGTGTACCTCGAAGAAGGTGATTTGGTCGACCTGCAAATCGGCAAATACTGGATCTGCGGCAAAGATGGCAAGCCGCTGCCACCTTCGATGCGCCCCGTGAAAACCGTGCAAGCCCACAGCGGCGCAGCCGAGTTGGGCCCCTACCGCCATTACATGCAAAAAGAAATCTTCGAGCAGCCCCGCGCAATTGCCGACACGCTTGAAGGCGTGGTGGGCATCAGCCCTGAGCTATTCGGCGATGGCGCGTATTCCACCTTCAAAGCAATTGACAACATCTTGATCCTCGCCTGCGGCACGAGTTACTACAGCGGCTCGGTGGCCAAATACTGGCTCGAATCGATTGCCAAAATCCCCTGCAATGTAGAAATCGCCAGCGAATACCGCTACCGCGATTCCGTGCCCAACCCGAAAACCCTCGTCGTCACCATCACGCAATCAGGCGAGACAGCAGACACACTTGCCGCGCTCAAGCATGCGCAAAGCATGGGCATGCAGCATACGCTCACCATCTGCAACGTCGCCACCAGCGCCATGGTGCGCGAATGCAAGCATGCCTACATCACCCGCGCAGGCGTGGAAATCGGCGTGGCCTCCACCAAAGCCTTCACCACTCAATTGGCGGGCCTCTTCCTGCTCACACTCGCCCTCGCGCAAACGCGCGGCCTGCTGAGCGACGCGCAAGAGCACGACCACTTAGAAGCCATGCGCCACCTACCCGTCGCCCTGCAAAGCGTGCTCGCCTTAGAGCCGCAGCTCATCGCCTGGGCAGAAGACTTCGCCAAAAAAGAAAACGCCCTGTTCCTAGGCCGCGGCCTGCATTGGCCCATTGCCATGGAAGGCGCTTTGAAGCTCAAAGAAATCAGCTACATCCACGCCGAAGCCTACGCCGCAGGCGAACTCAAGCACGGCCCTCTCGCGCTAGTGACGAGTGAGATGCCTGTCGTCACCGTTGCGCCCAACGATGCCCTGCTCGAAAAACTCAAAAGCAATCTGCAAGAAGTACGCGCCCGAGGCGGTGTGCTCTACGTGCTCGCTGACGGCGACACCCACATCGAATCCGCCGAAGGCCTACATGTCATCCGCATGCCCGAACACTACGGCGCGCTGTCGCCCATCCTGCACGTCGTGCCACTGCAATTGTTGGCATATCACACGGCACTAGCCAAAGGCACGGATGTTGACAAGCCAAGGAATTTGGCCAAGAGCGTTACCGTAGAGTAACGCTCGCAGCGCGAAGCGCTGAGCGCCGCAGGCGCTGCCAAAACCTTGGCTTGCGGCAAGCGCTAACTTTGCCCAGCAAAGTTAAGCTGCAAAGCAGCGGCGCTTGGCACAAGCCGCGCAATCTTGCAAAGAGCGTGACTGTTGAATGACGAATTTGGCGCGATTGTGGCGCTGCTTTTATTATTTAACTCTCTAAATCCGCTTGCAGGAGCGGGATCTGATTTTGGGTTGGATGAAGCATGATTGGAGTTGACCCGTTTCCACGGGCTGGACAACTCCAACTCCAGACCTTTGGTATGGTGATCCTGCCGGCCAACGTCAGCTTGCGGCTACACTTCCTAGTCATCAACAAGAGATAGCAGATCATGCTTCAGTTTCGGCTGTTCCAGTAAGACCTTAACGGCGAATAGGTGAGCTCAATTAAGACGATCGCCCAGTTACGGCAGCTGCGAGAGCAGCCGTTGTGGAAGCTTCTCGCCTCAGATAAAGCTCCGATGGTGCTGGGTGTGCTTCAAGACCTGCTGCTGGGTGAGGAGAAAGTTGTTCCCGCTTCGGTGCTGCTCGAAAACCTACAGCAAGAGTTGCAGCTGCTCAAAGGGGTTGGCGAGGACATGGTACAGAGTGGCCAAGCTTACTTGGCCTTGTGGTTGTCAGAGGGATGGCTTACACGGCGCTTGCCAGCCGGCGTCCAAGAGGAGCAGTACGAGCTCACGACGGATGCAGTCACGGCCATTCGTTTCCTACAGGGCGTCCTGCAGCCTCGCGCCATGGCTACGGAAAGCCGGCTGGCTATAGTGATGCAGCAGCTCACGAAGCTGGCTGAGGACACCAACCCTGACCCGAGCAGCCGTCGCTTGGCTTTGCTGGCAGAACGCGCACGCATAGACCGAGAGCTTGAACAATTGGGACTCGGAGTAGTCGAATCGCTGCCTGCTGAGCGCGCGCTGGAGCGCGCACGGGACATCATCGGCTTGGCCGATGAGTTGGTATCGGACTTCAGGCGCGTCCGGGAAGATTTCGACCAGCTCAACCGGCAATTACGCGCCGACTTGCTGAACAATGAAGGAAGCCGCGGTCAGGTGCTGGAGCAGTTGTTCGCAGGCATGGACCTCATCGGCGAGACGCCAGCTGGCAAGACCTTTTATGCGTTTTGGCGATTGCTGACGAACATCGAGCAGGCCACCATTTTCTCCGAATCGCTCACTGAAGTGGTCACGCGCGACTTCGCGAACGAACTGGGCGCTGGCGAAAAAAGGTTTCTTCGGAACTTGACAAGCCGGTTGCTGGACGAAGGTGGCAACGTGCACGAGGTGTTGCAGACCTTCTCTCGCAGTTTGCGCAACTTTGTCCAGAGTCGGGAGTATCAGGAGCAGCGCCGCTTCAGCAGTGTTCTGAGAGAGTCCCAGCGCGATGCGCTAGCCATTAAGGAGCATATTCGCCCGAATCAGGACGTTGGTTTCTCCCTATGGCTGCCGAGCGCCCAGCTACGGTCGGCGGCCCAATGGCGCCTTTACGATCCGGCGGATCGCGCTGCCGCAGGCGGGATGGAGGATGCCCCCGAATCGAGCATGAGCTTGCTGGACATTGCGAGCATGGTGCGCAACTCCGAAATCGACTTCGGTGTTTTGCGCCGCAACATTTACGAGCGTCTGCAGCAGTCTTCGGTGGTGGGCATCGAAGAACTACTGCGTGTCTATCCCGCCACCCAGGGTCTGGGCTCGGTTGTCGGTTACATCCACCTGGCTTTGCGCCACGGGCAGGTGACCCCCAGCACTGCGCAAGTGAGCTGGACGGGTATGGATGGGGTTGCGCGTAGTGCGGTCGTTCCGGCCGTTTACTTCCTGAAGGAAAAAGAACGTGAATTCGCCCGTTGACACAGACTCAGAGGACCTCGACTACAACGTAGAGGATCAGGATGATGTTGCACTGGAAAACGAGGCACGTTTTGCGGGCGACACGGGTATGCTGCCGGTACCGGCGCGTCGTGTGCTGGTTCGCTTGTTGCAAGGGCCTTCCCTAGACGCACGCCGGCACGAGAAGCTATGGGTTATTTTTAAGCGGTACGAAAGAGATCTCAAGTCCCGCCTGCATGACATCTTCCTAGAACTGGTTGTTGACAATGACACCAAGGTGGCGTTTACGCGCCAGGTGGTCTCCGATGAGGTAGAGGTTCCTATCCTGCTACGTAAGCAAAGCTTGAGCTTCCTAGAGTCCGTGTTACTGCTCTTCCTACGCCAAAAATTCACCCATTCCGATGCGCAAGCAGAGCGGGCAGTCGTCGACCAATTGGAGATGATTGAGTACATGAAAGCCTATGAGCGAAGCGACAACGTCGATATGTCTCGCTTTGGCCGCCAGATGGAAAGTGCCATCGAGAAGGCCAAGAAGCTAGGCGTGCTTTTGAAACTGCCTGGCACCGAAGACCGTTTTGAAATCTCGCCTAGCTTGCGACTGCTGTTTCCGGTGGAGGAAATCCAGGCTCTCGCCGAGGCCTACCGGAGACATCTGCCGGCTGATGCCTTTCCTGCGCAGGAGGAAACCCTTTGATTGGCTCTACTACCAATGCTGGAAATATACCTGCCGCCGCTACGCTTCGAGCCTTGATGGCGCATCAGCCCGGGCGGGAATTGCAGTTTCAGCTTCGATACATCCAGTCATACAACTGGGGAACTTTTGACAAGCTGCGGGAAATCAGCATAGCGCTGCAAGGCCACTTAATTCTTGGCCCATCAGGCTCAGGCAAGTCGACGCTCTTAGATGGCCACACGTCTTTGCTGACTCCCCCGCGGTGGCTGGATTTCAACACCGCAGCCCGTAGTTCCGAAAAGGGTTCAGGCGATCGTAGCCTTGCCACATACATTCGGGGTGCTTGGGCGACGCAGACAGGAGAAGAAGGCGAGAAGGTCAAGCGCTACCTTCGTACCGGCACCACCTGGTCCGCGATTTCGGAGACTTACAAGGATGGAACTGGCCGCACAATCGTGCTCGGACGCATTCTTTGGATTAAGGGAAGCGGGTCAGCAGAGTCTGACGTGCACAGGCTTTTCTTCATCGCGGAACGTGAGTTCAATTTACGGGAGTTCGAATTTTTCAAGGACGAAGGGGTAGGGTTTGATGTCAGACGCCTAAAGGCTAAGCTCGCTGACGTGCATTTCACAGATGAGTTCGGTGCCTACCAGACCCGTTTCACACGCTTGTTTAACATCAAGAGCGATCGCGCGCTTCGTCTACTTCACAAGACCCAATCCGCCAAAGATCTGGGCGACCTGAACAAATTTCTCCGTGACTTTATGCTTGATCCGCCGGAGACCTTTAAGGTGTCTGACACCCTGGTCAGTGAGTTCCAGGTTCTCAACGCGGCGCACGAAGCTGTACTAACAGCACGTAATCAAATCAATGCTCTTCGGCCAGTCCGTGACAGTCTTATCGAGTACGAGCATACAAAGGCATTACTGTTGCTACTGGCTGAGGAGAAGCTCGGGATCGAGTACTGGCGCGAGCAAAACAGGCATGCCTTGCTGTTGGCACAAATCCGCGAGCTGACGATCAAGTTGGAGGGCCTTGATGCCAGCATTGATGAACTCAAAACTAGGGAAAGGCGAGAAGAGGGCGAGTTCAATGCACTTCTGACCATTCGGGCAGGTGCTGGAGGAAATATTCTGGCAGAGCTGCAGACACAGGTAGAACGCGCTGAACGTGTACGTTTGCCTGATGTGTCGGGCAATTATCAGCGCATGGTAGCGAGCTGCAAGGCACTGAGATGGATGCTTCCTGTCTCACCAAAAACGTTCGCAGAAGTTCAGGCTCAGGCAACCAAGATCTTTGACGGCCGCGAAACGATGGCCGACCGGCACGAAAAACTGCTCGATGACCGAAAGAAGGAAAAAAGTGTATTGGACGAGCGGTTTTCTACACTGCTCAAAGAAATTCGGGCGATGGAAGGTCGCACCTCCAATATGCCTTCGCGTCTTCTGGAAATTCGTGAGCGTATGTGTCACGACCTTGGCATCCTTGAAGAAGATCTACCTTTCGTTGGCGAACTGTTGCAGGTCAAAGTAAAGGAAACCCAATGGACTGGCGCTATTGAACGGGTACTTGGGGGTTTTGCCCGGGACCTTCTCGTTGAAGAGCGCTATTACCGGGAGGTGGCAGCTTGGGTGGACCGTACGCATTTGGGTTTACGCCTTGGATATCGCCGTATGGCTGCTCGAGTCAGCCAGAGCCAGACTGTCCAGCTAACTGCCAACTCCTTGCTGCGGAAGATAGATGTTGCGCCGAAACACAAGGACTGGCTTAGTGAGGAGCTGCGACGTTTTGATTACGCATGCGTCGATGATGTCGACGAGTTACGCAAACTGGAGCGAGGTGTCACTTTGGCTGGCCAAGTTAAACACAGCCGCAGCCTTCATGAGAAAGACGACTCACGCCGGGTGAACGACAGGAGCAACTGGGTGCTGGGCTTTTCAAACGCGGAGAAGTTGCAGGCCTACCAGGAAGAATTCTTTAAGCTTCAGGAAGACGTTGACAAGGCTGAAAAAGCGCTTGAGCAGATGCGAGATACCGCGAGGAATGAGAGCAAGCAAGTCGAGCACTGCCAGAATTTGGTGAACCTCAGCTGGGAGAACAGCAACATCGCAGCCTTGCTTGACGAAATTCAATCGCTCAAGGAGCGAATCGAGCAGGAGATCATAGCGCGACCCGCGTTGTCCGAGCTGGACAAGAAAGTTGAACTCAGGCGTAAGTCTTGGGACAAAGCGCGCAAGGACTTGCTCGATGCCCAAGGTGACGCCGTCGGCGTGAAGCTAGAGCGTTCGAATGCACAAAAGCGCCTGGACGAACTACCTACGGAGAAACTCTCATTCCCGCTTTCGCCCACGCAGAAGGAGCGGTTGGCTGCGCGGTTTAACAAAACAGGTAAGAAAATGTCGGTCGACCAACTTGATCCCGCTTGCACGGCGATGGTCAGAGCCATCGGCGACGAAGAGAGCACTGCCATCGGTAAGACTGCCGATATCAAGCAGGGTATTGAGCACAAGCTTTACATCTTCTGCAACCAATGGGAGGCAGAGGCCAAAGGCCTTGACCCGAAGCTGGAATCAGTGCCTGACTTCATGGCCAAGCTTCAGCGCTTGGAGACGGATGGCCTCCATGAGTACGTCGCCCGGTTCAAGGCGCTTCTTAGCGAGCAGAGCGACCAGAATCTCGCCGTGCTGCATTCGAAGCTCGACCAAGAACGCCGCAACATCGGCGAGCGCATGGAGCAGGTCAACGACAGCCTTCGAAGGTGCGCGTTCAACGAAAATACTTACCTTAAAATCAACTACGATGACAAGCCCACGCAGGAAGTGATCGAATTCCGTGGCCAGTTGAAAGCGGCCCTGAGTCACAGTTTCAAGGATGATGATGACGAGGAGATGGAAAAACGCTTCGCTGCCCTGAACGCTGTTGTGCAACGCTTGGGCAGCCAACAGCCTGCCGACGTGAAATGGCGCAGCCTAGTCTTGGACGTGCGTCAGCATGTGATTTTCTCCGCTACGGAGTTTGATGACTTGAGCATGGAGGTCGAGACTTACGACAGTGGCGCTGGCAAGTCCGGCGGCCAGCGCCAAAAACTCACCACTACGGTATTGGCTGCAGCTTTGCGCTATCAGCTCGCGGGCGAAGACGGAGTTTGGCCTACCTATTCGACTGTCGTCATGGACGAGGCCTTTGATCGCGCAGACAACGAATTCACTGCAATGGTGATGAATATTTTCAAGAGCTTTGGGTTCCAAGTCGTGGCAGCAACGCCGGTTAAGAATGTGATGGCGTTAGAGCCATTCATTGGTGGTGGCACATTTGTGAGCATTCGCGACCGCAAGCACTCCGAAGCTCTGGCAATAACTTATGTAGACCACACAGGCCGACTGGATCTCCCATTAGAGGCACAAGAGGTACTGGCCGAGGAGCTGAAAGCCGATGCTTCTGAAGTCGCTGCGGACGAATCGGCGGTATGACTGAGTCGAAGCGCCTTACTCCGCAGCAAGCTCAGTCTCTTGTGCGCAAGAAATGGGATGCACACCATTCCAACTGGCTCGTCTCTCCACTTGAGGCGACTTGGCCCTTTACGGTGATCCTTCACGAACTTACCCAGAAGGACGTATCTTCCAATCTGGCTGATACCCGCAAATGGGTACAGACGTGGCGGACTTGGGATGCAAGCAATTGCTCTGTGGAGTGGGCTAGTCGCAGATGGCCGTCCGGTGACCAAGAACTGCCAACGCGGCTCGTCGTCCCTTCGGCAGAAGGTGCAGCAGCTTTTCTTGGCCAGAAAGAAGCTTGGGATCGTGCAAAGCGCAGGTACTCCCAATGGTGCGAACGATTCCCGCGATTGACTGGCTCCAGGGCTGCTGCCCGGCAAAGCGACACTGTTCTCGTCGAGTACAGCGATGAGGATTTCCAGCGGCTCAATAGCCTGCTGCAGTGGTTTCTCGACTACCCGCGTTCAGGTCTATACCTACGTCAACTGCCCGTCCCCGACGTAGACACAAAGTGGGTCGAAAAACGCCGAGGTGTTGTTGCCGATTTGGCGCGACACCTTTTCGGTGCGCCCGACACTGCTAACCTGCATCAGGTATGTGGGCTGCTAACGGAACCATCCCGGATTCGAATTCGGGTCCTCTGTCCAAAGCTGAGAGTCCAGCTTGGCGGGTTGTTCGATATCGAGTCTCCAATTGCCGAACTCGCGTCTCTCCTTATCCGGCCACGAATTTGCATAGTTGTGGAGAACCAGAGCACAGGAATTGCACTCCCAGATATAGAAGATGCCGTGGTCTTCATGCGTCTGGGGTTGGCAGTAGATCAACTGGATTCCATTGAGTGGATACGCGAAGCTTCTCTACAGGTGTATTGGGGAGACTTGGACACCCACGGTTTTGCCGCGTTGGCGCGGGCAAGGCGTCGTTTTCCCGCGATGATTTCCATTCTCATGACCGAAAAGACACTCCTGTCTCACCGGTCGATGTGGGTTCGAGAAGAGAAACCCAGTAAGGTGGAGTCATTCGAGAGCCTTTCGACAGCGGAATTCGAGGTGTACGAGGGTATCCGTACCAATCGTTGGGGGCTGCAAGTGCGACTTGAGCAAGAAAGAATTTTTTGGCCGATTGCGATGGAGCATCTGCTATCACTCTGTTCCGCGTAGGAGTTCTAGACATGCAATGTGTTTCGCATACGCTGGCTGCCAGTCGTAGTGCAAACAAGTTGTTATCGCTGATCCAAATTTGACCAGTTCATGCAGAAACCCGATGATCTGATCTTCTGTAAATCTCTTCTTCATCGTCCAACTTCCTTTCAAGGCTTATTGGACTCTGAATCGCGGTGTTGCTGTTTATTGGAGGCAGGTCAATAAAACTATTTAAAGGCATCGAGCCACCTCTGCTTTTGCAACAGCCACGGTGGCCAGCATGGTTGACATTCTTCAATACTGGGCGGGTCGTTGCGGTCCACTCTCGGCCGACGTTGAGTTTTACAGAGTTTATTGGTAGAAGCAGCGCGATTGTGGCGCGATTGTGGCGCGATTTTTTCAAATCGCGCCAAGCTCCAGACTTGCGCTAAGCTACCCCCATGGAACACTCTTCTTGGCTCACCAATTCCCTCATCTTCCTAGCCGCAGCAGTTGCTGCTGTGCCGATTTCTAAGGCTTTGGGGCTGGGCTCGATCATTGGGTATTTGGCGGCGGGGATGGCGATTGGGCCTTGGGGGTTGGCTCTGGTGAGCGATGTGCAGAGCATTTTGCATTTTGCTGAATTTGGTGTGGTGCTGATGCTGTTTTTGGTGGGGCTGGAGCTGGAGCCTCGGCGGCTGTGGGAGATGCGCAGGCCGATTTTTGGCTGGGGCTCGGCGCAGGTGCTCAGTTGTACCGCTCTGCTTTTTATAGCATTCAGCGCAGTATCTTTGCCGGCTATTGGCCTATTTGGCTTGAATTTCTCATGGAAAGTGGCGCTGGTGGCTTCGCTGGGCTTGGCGCTGTCATCCACGGCGATTGCGCTGCAAGTGTTGGGGGAGCGCAATCAGCTGGCCACCACGGGTGGGCAATCGGCGTTTTCGATTTTGCTGTTTCAAGATGTGGCGGCGATTCCGATTCTGGCGCTACTGCCGCTCTTGGCCGTCAGCAGTGAGGCAGCGCAAGGCAATGCTTGGCTGGAAGCAGGCAAAGCGATTGGTGTGATTGCGGCCATCATCGTGGGCGGGCGCTTGCTGCTGCGCCACGCGCTGCGCTGGATTGCGAGCAGCAAAACGCCGGAGATTTTTACAGCGGCCTCTTTATTGCTCGTGGTGGCGATTGCGGCGTTGATGCAGTTTGTGGGCCTGTCGATGGCGCTGGGTGCATTTCTTGCGGGCGTGCTGCTGGCTGAGAGCGAATACCGGCGTGAGCTGGAGACGGATATTGAGCCGTTCAAAGGGCTGCTGCTGGGCCTGTTCTTCATGGCGGTGGGCATGAGCATTGATTTTGGTGTGCTCAAGAATGCACCGCTGCTCATTGCAGCCTTGGTGATCGCATTCATGGCTTTGAAAGCTGTTGCGATTTATGCGGTGTCGCGCTTGATGGGTTTGCCGTTTCAAGAGCGGCCGATGTTCACGCTGATGCTGGCGCAGGGCGGTGAGTTTGCGTTTGTGGTATTTCAGCAAGCCTCGGGTTTGAAGATTTTGGATGCGCAAACCACCTCCATGTTGGTCGGCGCGGTGGCGATATCCATGCTGCTCTCGCCTTTGATTTTGGTGTTGATTGATAAATTCTTGATGCCACGCTTTGCCGATTGTGGCAAGCCCGATGTGCCAGAGCTGGCCGAGCAGCAGAATACAAAAGTGATTGTGGCGGGTGTGGGGCGCTTTGGACAAATTGTGGTGCGCGTGCTCTCAGCGGCAGGGTATCAAGCCACTGTGCTCGATCACGATGCAGAGCAAGTGCAAGGCTTGATGCGCTTTGGCTACCGCGCGTTTTATGGCGATGCCACGCGGCTGGATTTGCTGCGCACGGCGGGAGCGGCGCAGGCGCGGCTTTTGGTGGTGGCAGTCGATGATGTGGAGCAGAGCTTAGAAATTGTGCGCTTGTGCAAAGCGCATTTTCCGGCTTTGCAACTCGTCGTGCGAGCAAGAAATGTGCAGCATTTTTATGAGCTACGCAATCTGGGCGTGACGGCGATTCAGCGCGAGACGTTTGAATCGGCCATGCTCTCTGCGCAAGACGCGTTGCTGGCCCTGGGCGAGAGCGAAATGGAAGCGCAAGCCACCACGGAGCGCTTTCGTAGCCACAATATTGCACAGATTGAAGCCACTTGGCCACATCATAAGGATGAAGATCGCCTTGTGAGTTTGGCCAAAGCAGGCCGCCAGCAGCTAGAAGAGCTGATGGCGCAGGAGCGGCAAGTGACGATGCTGGGCGGCGACCAAATCGCTCACCCGCCGGCAAGAGAGAAGTAAAAATTACTTCGCGCGCAGCTCGCGGCGAAGAATTTTGCCCACGTTCGTCTTGGGTAAATCATCGCGAAACTCGATGTATTTGGGCATCTTGTAGCCCGTGAGTTCTTTGCGGCAGAAGCTCATCACTTGCTCTTCTGTAAGCGATGAATCATTTTTCACGACAAACACTTTGATGGCCTCGCCTTGCTTGGTATCTGCCACACCGACTGCTGCGCATTCGACTACGCCGGGGCACATCGAGATCACGTTCTCTAGCTCGTTGGGGAACACATTGAAGCCGCTCACAATGATCATGTCTTTCTTGCGATCCACAATTTTTGTGTAGCCGCGCTCATCCATGATGCCAATGTCGCCCGTGCGCATGTAGCCATCATCGGTGAAGGCTTTTTTGTTTTCTTCGGGCTGGTTGTAGTAGCCCACCATGATGTTGGGGCCTTTGATGCAGATCTCGCCTGATTGGCCGATTGCTAGAGAATTTCCATCATCATCTTTGATCGCCACATAAATGCTGGGCAATGGCAGGCCAATCGTGCCACTGAATTTTTTATTGGTCACGGGATTGTTCGTGCCAATCGCGCAGGTCTCGCTCATGCCCCAGCCTTCGACCATAGCGCAGCCGGTGGCTTCCTGCCAGTGCTTGGCTGTGCCCTCTGATGCGGCCATACCGCCTGCTTGCGAGACGCGCAGATTGCTCCAATCCACGGTTTTGAACATGGGGTGCTGCAAGAGCGCGTTGAACAAGGTGTTCACAGCGGGCAGCATATGGAAGGGGCGCTTCTTCAAGACTTCAATGAACTTGCCAAAATCGCGTGGATTGGGAATCAAGGTCATGTGCGAGCCTTGGCGAACGGCCAGCAAGCTCAAAGTCAGCGCGAAGATGTGATAGAGCGGTAGCGCAGCAATGCTGTTGATCTTGCTGGCATCGCCCACCGTTTTGAGTGCGGGGGCAAACCAAGCCTCGGCCTGCAAAATAGCGGCAATTACGTTGCGATGGGTGAGCACCGCGCCTTTGGACAGGCCTGTGGTGCCGCCGGTGTATTGCAAAAACGCAATCGAATCTAAATTGGCTTGCGAAGGCTTCATGGCTTTGTTGGTGCCCTCGGCAATCGCGCGGTTGAAGGTGGTGACTTTTAAGCCACCATCCAGTGGCAACTTATAGGCCGGCACCATTTTTGCCAAATGCCGCACGGCAAAAGTCAGCCAGCTGCCATACCAAAAGCCCAGCATATCGCCCATGGAGGCGACGACCACTTGCTTGATTTGCGTTTTGCCAATCACTTCTTCCAGCGTGTGGCAGAAGTTCTCCAAAATCACAATCGTGGTTGCGCCTGAATCCTTAAGCTGATGCTCCAGCTCGCGTGGCGTGTACAGCGGGTTCACATTGACGCAGGTGTAGCCCGCGCGCAGCACGCCCGACATCGTGACCGGAAACTGCGGCACATTGGGCAGCATGATGGCTACGCGCGAGCCGGGCTCTAGCCCCGTGCTTTGCAGCCAAGCACCCAAAGCGCTGGACAGGTCATCGAGCTTGCG
>JAYVJQ010000326.1:0-6306 GCA_043769055.1 Allobrachymonas sp. | reverse complement strand
TCGTCAATGATCAGCACGCGCCCCATGACAGTCGCCCCCACCAAAGTGCCACCTTCACCATGGTCTTTGGCTTCTTTGCGGTTGTAAGCATACGGGTAGTTATGCCCCAGTCGCGCCAGCTCCATACTGACTGCCGCCACCAAGGGAATCCCTTTGTAAGCCGGGCCAAACAGCATGTCAAACTGAATGCCGCTGGCCAAAATACTCTGGGCGTAGAACTGCGCAAGCTGCAAAAGCTTAGCGCCATCGTCATACAAACCTGCGTTAAAAAAGTAGGGGCTCAGGCGCCCCGCCTTGGTTTTGAACTCGCCAAAGCGCAAGACACCCGATTGCACCGAAAATCGCACAAAATCGACAGCTAACGAATCTGTATCCTGCAAGCCTTGGGTCACATCGAGCCTCTTATGAATAAATCACTGTTTCGCATCACCAGCCTGAACTTTAACGGCATTCGCTCAGCCGCCACCAAAGGCGTGGCCGCTTGGGTGGAGCGTACTGCACCTGATTGTATGTGCGTGCAAGAGGTCAAGGCGCAGGCTGCCGACATGGGCGCTTTGGCGCAGATGGGTGGCATGCAGGGGCATTTTCAGTTTGCCGAGAAAAAAGGCTATAGCGGAGTCGGCGTGTATTCGCGACACGCGCCATCCGATGTGATCATTGGATTTGACGGCGGGGAGTTCGACGCGGAAGGCCGCTATGTGGAGCTGCGCTTTGACACGCCTTCTCGCAAATTCTCGGTGATCAGCGCTTACTTCCCCAGTGGCTCATCTGGCCCTGAGCGGCAAGAAGCTAAATTTCGCTTTCTAGGCCTCATTTTCCCGCATTTGACAACATTGCGCAGCCAACGTGAATTCGTGTTGTGCGGTGATGTGAATATTGCCCACACTGAAAAAGACCTGAAAAACTGGAAGTCCAACCAAAAAAACAGCGGCTTCACGCCTGAGGAGCGCGCTTGGATGACGAAATTACTCGATGCTTCACAAGGTGGTTTGCACGACGTATACCGCCGCTTGCATCCTGAGACGACCGACGATTGCTACACTTGGTGGAGCCAGCGTGGCGCGGCCTACGAGAAGAATGTGGGCTGGCGGCTGGACTATCACTTAGCCACGTCCGCTATTGCCACCGCTGCGCGCGAGGTGGAGATTTACAAAGCTGAGAAATTCTCGGATCACGCGCCGCTCACGATCGGTTATGCCGTTACGCAGTGATTTACAGTGCCTTTTGAGCATTTTGCCCACATACTTTCATTTGATACTGCAATCCCAAGAGACTTGATATACTTGATGTATAGCGCTGATTTGCTTCAGCTTGCGGGCGCTTTAAAAATACTGCTAAACACGAGCCAGCATCACCCGGTATCGCGTTTAGCCTACCGGGTTTTTTCTTTTTATGACTTTGCTTGCCACTGAACAGTTCATGAAGTTTGAAGCCGCTTTGCCTTTGCAAAGCGGCGCAAGCCTACGTGACTACACCTTGGCTTATGAAACCTATGGCCAGCTCAATGCCGCCAAAAGCAATGCGGTGTTGATCTGCCATGCGCTCAATGCTTCGCATCATGTGGCGGGCAGCTATGCGGGCAAAGACAAATCCGAAGGCTGGTGGGACACGATGATTGGCCCGGGCAAGCCGGTGGATACGAACCGCTTTTTTGTGATCGGTGTGAACAACCTGGGCTCCTGCTTTGGCTCCACGGGCCCGATGCACACGAATCCTGATACCGGCAAAGTATATGGCGCAGATTTCCCGGTTGTGACTGTTGAAGATTGGGTCAGTGCGCAGGCGCGTTTGCTCGATGCTTTAGGAATTGGAAAACTCGTTGTGATGGGCGGCAGCCTCGGCGGCATGCAGGCACTGTCTTGGACGCTGCAATACCCCGAGCGCGTGACGCACGCCGTGGTGGTAGCGAGCGCGCCGAATTTGAATGCTGAGAACATTGCCTTCAACGAAGTCGCGCGCCGCGCGATTGCGACTGACCCTGATTTTCACGGCGGGCATTTTTATGCGCAGGGCGTGATTCCGAAACGTGGCCTGCGCATTGCTCGGATGATTGGACACATTACGTATCTAAGCGATGACGTGATGAATGAGAAGTTTGGAAGGCTCTTGCGCGATGGTGTTGACCTGAAATACTCTACGCAAGAGGTAGAGTTTCAGATCGAAAGTTATCTGCGCTATCAAGGCGACAAGTTCGCTGAATACTTTGATGCGAACACCTATTTGCTGATTACCCGCGCCTTGGATTACTTCGATCCTGCTAAAAAATTCGATGGCAATTTAAGCGCCGCGCTCGCTGAAGCAACAGCGAAATTTTTGCTCGTGAGCTTCACCACCGATTGGCGCTTTTCGCCCGCGCGCTCACGCGAGATCGTGCGCGCCCTGCTCGACAATGGGCGCGATGTGAGCTATTGCGAAATTGATGCGCCGCATGGGCATGATGCATTCTTGCTGGAAGATTCGCGTTATTTGAATGCTGTACGCTCCTATTTTGAGAGCATTTTGCGCAGTATGGAGGCCGAGCAATGAGCGATTTGGCCTTACACCAGCGGATTGCACAGATGGTGCCGCAAGGCGCGCATGTGCTTGATTTGGGTTGCGGCGATGGCGCGCTGCTCGCGCACTTGAAGCAAGCACGCGGCTGTACCGGCTATGGCGTGGAGATCAGCGATGAAGGCGTGCATGCTTGCATCAAGCGCGGCGTGAACGTGATTCAGGCCAATCTGGATCAAGGTTTGGCCATGTTCCGCGATAAGAGCTTTGATGTGGTGCTGCAAATCGACACGCTGCAACATTTGCGCAATGCCGAGGTGATGCTGCGCGAGACCGCGCGCGTGGGTCAGCTGGGCATCGTCGCCTTCCCCAATTTCGCGCATTGGCCCAATCGCCTACAAGTGCTGCAAGGCCAAATGCCTGTGACCAAAACCCTGCCCTACCAGTGGTACGACACACCGAATATCCGTGTGGGCACTTACCGAGATTTTGAGCAACTGGCTGAGAAAAACCAACTGCACATCACTGACAGTTTTGGCTGGCAAAACAACCGCGAAGTGCGCTTCGCACCCAATGCGCGTGCGAGCATGGCCATTTTCGCGTTCAAAAGATAAGTTAAACTAAATGCATCGGGAACACAGCCTCCCGAATCTTTTCGAAGATAGACGGTGTCCCGTCCAAGTGCTGGTCACTTTCCTTGATTGGACGTTTCTATGGACACCGCAATTTCAAATTCCCCTTCCTCGATTTCGCCGCAAGAGCTTGCGGTTCGCTTGGGTCAGCGCGATGCACCGCTGCTGCTTGATGTGCGCAAACCTGAGCCGTTTGCCAAGAGCACGCACTTACTTCGAGGTGCGCAATACTGCGCCCCGCAAGATGTGACGCAATGGATTGCAAATCATCCAGCCGACTCCCGCGAAGTGGTGGTGTATTGCGTCTATGGCCATCATGTGAGTCACACCGCAGCGGCCCAGTTGCAAGCGGCTGGCTGGAAGGTCAAATATCTACAAGGCGGCATTGAAGGTGGTGAAGACGGTGTGGATGCCGCGCAAAATATTGTCCGTTGGCGCAGTGTTGATTTGCCCAAGGTCAGCAAAGCGGTCGGGCAGGTGCAGCCGCAGCTAGGGACGAAATCATGACAACTGCATCTGCAACTACTCCCGCTAGTTTCTTCCAAGCTCTGCTGTTTTGGCTCAAGCTGGGCTTCATCAGCTTCGGCGGCCCAGCGGGGCAGATTGCGATCATGCAGCGCGAGCTGGTGGATGAGCGGCGCTGGATTTCTCAAGCAAGGTTCAACCATGCCCTGAATTACTGCATGGTGCTGCCCGGGCCGGAGGCGCAACAGCTGGCTACCTACATTGGCTGGCTGATGCACCGCACGCCGGGTGCGCTCGTGGCGGGCGGCCTTTTTGTGCTGCCTTCGCTGTTTATTTTGGTGGCGCTGAGTTGGGCTTACGTGGTGTATGGCCAAGTACCTGCGGTGGCATCCACGCTCTGGGGCGTGCAATGCGCGGTGGCGGCGATTGTGGTGCATGCCTTGTGGCGCGTGGCCAGCAGAACCATGCCAAATCCACGGGTAGCTGTCATATTGATTGCGTTAAGCGCTATGAGTTTTATAGCAATTGCGTTTTTGAAGATCAGTTTTTTGTGGATCGTCTTGATTGCGGGCATCGTGGGCTGGCTGGGCGCGAAGCACTTTCCCGCGCAATTTGCAGGTGGCGGGCATGGCGGCGCGGCCAAGGCGGGTGGTGGCTATGTGATTGATGACGATACGCCAACGCCTTCGCATGCGCTGTTTTCCAAATCGAAATTGCTGCGTGTGCTGTTGATTGGCTTGGCGCTGTGGACGATTAGCTTTGGCGCGCTCGTGACCACGCTAGGCTGGCAATCGAGCCTCACGCAGATGGGCTGGTTCTTCAGCAAAGCGGCAATGGTGACTTTTGGCGGCGCGTATGCGGTACTGCCCTATGTCACGCAAACGGCTACTGCCAACAACTGGCTCACAGCGGATCAAATGATGGCGGGCTTGGCGCTGGGCGAGACGACGCCGGGGCCGCTCATCATGGTAGTGGCCTTTGTGGGCTATGTGGGGCAGGCGCTGGAGGTGCAGCGCACAGCAAACTCTCACATCATGGAGATTGCGATGTTTTTCATGGGCTGCGCGGGCGCACTGATTGCCACATGGTTTACTTTTTTGCCTAGCTTCGTGTTCATCTTGGCCGGTGGCCCGTTTGTAGAAACGACGCATGGCAAGCTGGGTTTTACGGGCCCGCTCAAAGCGATCAGCGCGGCGGTGGTGGGAGCGATTGCTTCATTGGCGCTGCTGTTTATTCAACACACCGTGATTGGCAAGAGCGGGATCGATTGGGCTGCGGTTGCGCTGATGATCTTGGCGGCGCTCCTGCTCTTTGTGCGGCAATGGAGCATCGTGCGCGTGATTGCGCTGTGCGCGGCGGCGGGCTTGGCGCGGAGTTTCGTGCTTTGATCTTTGAGGTATCACGCCGCGCTACTTTGCAGGCGGCGCAATCCAGAGCCGCGTTTCACGACAACAATGCACCTGCCTGAGCTTCTCGGGCGCATTGTTCAACTCGTGAAAGGTTCGTGCTGTAGAGCACAAGATGTATGAGTACTTCCGTTGCCCTGCAAGCTGTGGGTGTGGTTTTGGTGGCTGATTTCATGTCAGGCCTCGTGCATTGGGCAGAAGATGCCTATGCCCGCAAAGACACGCCCATCATTGGCAAATGGATTGGTGAGGCCAATATTGAGCACCATGTGAAGCCGCGTGCATTCGTGACGCGCAGTTGGTGGGCCAGCTCTTGGGATTTGGCTTTGGCTGGCGCAGTGATCGTGATGGGTGCTTGGTGGATGAAGCTGCTCACTTGGCAGGTGTGGATGTTTGCCTTCGTGAGCGCGAATGCGAATCAAGTGCACAAATGGGCACACAGTGCGCCGCATGAGAATGGCCGAATGATTACGTGGTTGCAGAAATTCAAACTGTTGCAAACGCAGCGCCATCATGCTCAGCATCATTCAGGGCAGAAGAACTCTCACTATTGCTCGGTGACGAATTTTTTGAATCCGATTTTGGAAGAATTGGACTTCTGGAAAAACTTGGAGCGCTTCAATGCGAAGGTTTTTAAATTGAAGCGCAGACAAGATCCAACTGTGCCAGCAGCGGTGGCTCGCACAGTTGACTCACATTGAGCGTTGATCTCATCTGCGCCTCAAGAGGGCTGGCGATTACTTAGAGTTCAATCACTCTTTCGCCAGCTCTGCAAACTCCGCTTTGGACAAGAAGTAATCTTTGTCCACATCGGCTTTATCAAAACCTTCTGCCACCGCTGGCATGACCTGAGCTTCTTCTTTGCTCAGCTTGCCGTCGGCATTCTTATCAGCCCGTGCAAACGCTTCTTGCGCCTTGGCAGACATCTCGGGTGCTTTGGCAGCGGGTGCAGCCATCTGCGCCATGGCGGGATTCATGCAGAGTGCCGCTGTGGTGACGATGCCCACGCTGATCGCATTGAAGTGCTTCTTGACGAACTCGCGCTCGGCTTTGAGCAACTGGCGTTTGGAGGTCTGCGAGGAGAGAGAAAAGGTCATGTTGAACTCCTTGAGTCATTGAAAGGAGTTCGATTTCAACCCAGTTTGGCGCATCGGCCAAGCGGTTTTGCCAACTGTTGTTTGCTGCTCTGTAATCTCACACTCTGTGCATGCTGGGTGACGTTTGACGTATTTTTTTTACACAAATAAGGCCAGTAGCCGGGAAGAAATATGCGCGGAGCGCTACTAAATTAATAGTAAATGCAAATCAAGTAA
>JAYVJQ010000325.1:0-3792 GCA_043769055.1 Allobrachymonas sp. | reverse complement strand
GGCACATCTCTAACTATTAATTTCATAGCACTCCACGCATATTCTGTGCCGGCTTGCGGCTCAAAACGCTTAAAAACTTGCTCTTCCAATTAGGTTTTTGCGTAACCCAAGTGATCGCATTCTTATCGCCACACAGCGTGACGCCCAGCTCATCGCCATTTGCAAGCGCCTGCGCCGCGAGCTGCTCCCATTCGCTCAGCAATGAGCCCCAAGCACGCGCATACAAGCTGGCATCGCCAGCCGCATCTTGCAGCCGCCCTTCAAGCTTCACCACACCGCTGGGCGCAGGCATTGCATCCAGCGTGCCCGCGCCATCCATCCAAAACGAATTGACCACAGGCAGCCCACGCGCGGCCCGCGCATCGTTGATCGGGTGCGTATAAAGCAGCATCTGCACCTCGGCTTGCAGCCGCGCCAGCTTCGTCTGCTGCGGAAATTCGCCTGCATCGGGCAGCCATTCATTGATGCTGCGCCCTTGCACGCGCGCCAGCGAGGCGCATTCCAAATCTGCAAACGCAGCGCCTGTGGCCAGCCAGCGCTGCGCTGAGTGGAAGGCGAGCGTGATGCCATCCTGCACCATCAAGGGCGCAACCACGGCCAGAAGCTCGCGCGATTCAACCGTTGTCAAGCGCAGCAGCTCCACAGGCTGCATCACCATATCTGTCATGCCCACATCAAGGTGGCAAGGATGAAACCAAGCGCAGGCTTGCCCAAGTGTGCCGCTCTCAAACGCTGCCCAAGGAATCCGCCCTTCATCGCTAGGCAACTCAAGCGAGCGCGCATACGCCACCTCATGCGGCATGCTCAGGCTCTCTTCATGCAGCTCGATGCGCTGCGTCTCTTGCCAACTGCCCAGTAGTGCCGATGGATCGATGCTGCCAGAGGCCGATTCAAAGGCTTGAATGCCCGCCTGGGGGACGATGATTTGCGTGTACGACATGCATCGATTGTGTCAGACTCAAGCGCTGGCAAGCCATGTCCACAAAAGCCGTCACAGCGCTGGGCACATGGTGGCGGCTGGGGTACACCACATACAAATTGCCCACGACGCACACCACGCCCGGCAGCACCTGCACCAGTTCACCGCTTTGCAAGCTGCCGTGTAGATCATGCTCCGGTAGCAAGCAAATTCCCAAGCCTTGGATGGCCGCCTTGCGCTGCGCCTGCCCCGTGTTCGCACTGAAAGGCCCGCTGATGGCGATGCTGACCGGGCCACCCGGGCCCGTCAAGCGCCAATGGCTGCTGCCACTGGCAAGGCCCGCCGTGATGCAGTCGTGTGCGGCTAAATCTTCCAGGTGTTGCGGCGCGCCGCGCTTGGCCAAATAACTGGGGCTGGCCACGAGCACCAAAGCGCCCGTGGCCAGCTTGCGCGCCACCAAACTCGAATCCGGCAGATCCGAGCTGCCGCGAAACGCCACATCAATCCCCTGCGCCACCATATCGGCCATCTCATCGCTGAGCACAAATTCCAGCTTGACCAAGGGATAGCTCGCTAAAAACTCTTGCACCCAAGCCATCTCAAAAAATTCAAAAAAACTCGCCGATGCAGCAATGCGAATGCTGCCTTTGGGGTTGCGACGCGCGCCCAGCAAGCCATCGGCTGCCTCATGCAGCGCATCAATTTGCCCCACGCTTTGGTCAAACAGCGTGCGCCCCGCATCAGTGAGGCTCAGCTTGCGGGTTGAGCGCTGCAGCAAGCGCGCCTGCAAGGCATCTTCAAGCTGGGCCACCTGCCGGCT
Organism: Allobrachymonas sp.; assembly: GCA_043769055.1. GTDB lineage: Bacteria > Pseudomonadota > Gammaproteobacteria > Burkholderiales > Burkholderiaceae_C > JANMDU01. The sequence continues at coordinate 2,053 of JAYVJQ010000325.1, read as the reverse complement.
GAGCGTGGTGGGCGGCATGCCCAAGCGCCGAGCCGCCTGCGCAAAGCTGCCAGCTTGCACCACCTGTACAAAAACTGCGATTTGGTTCAGATCAATCATCTCATTACTCATAAAAACGGCATGATTAAATGCAATTATTCCATCTAGTAAAGTAATGAGCAAGCCCCTAAACTGATGCCATCTCAAGGAAATCATCCAAGGAAATCATCATGTCTAACGTTCTCGCATCCCAAGCACCACTGGCTCGCGCCATTGTGCATCGCAGCCGTGGCAGCCGCCATGGCCCGATCACTCGCCTCTTCAGCCCCGGCGATTTAGGCCAAGTGCTCAAGCCCTTTGTTTTTTTGGATCACTTTGAATCTCCCGCTGGCGCGCAGCCTGCGCAATTTGGCATGCATCCCCACTCGGGCATTGCCACGCTCACCTACCTGATCGATGGCCGAAGTGATTATGAAGACACCACCGGCGAGCATGGCGAGCGCGGCACGCTGCCCGCCGGCGGCGTGGAATGGATGATGGCAGGCGGGAGCGTGTGGCATCGCGGCGGCTCGCCCGATCGCAACCGTGTGCTGGGCTTTCAGCTCTGGGTAGCCATGCCCCCTGAGCTGGAGTTAGCCACTGCCTACAGCCGCTACCTTGATCCACAAGACATTCCGCAGGCAGGCCCAGCGCGCGTCTTGCTCGGCAGTTATGGCGGTATGAGCAGCCCGATACCCGCGCCATCCGATATGAGCTACTTGGGTGTGCATTTGCAGGCCGGGCAAAGCTGGCGCTTTGAGCCGCCCGCAGGCCACAGCGTGGCTTGGGCAGCCGTGGGCGAAGGCGCTTTGAATGCACCGGCTGATTTAAGCGCGGGTGAGCTGGCTGTGTTTGAAGCCGGCAGTCAAGCCATTGAGTTTCAAGCGCTGCAAGACACCACCTTCGTTATCGGCTCCGCCGTGCCCCACCCCTACGAATTGCACATGGGTTCGTACTCTGTTCACACCAATGCGCAGGCGCTCCAGCAAGGCGAGCGCGGCATCCGCGAGCGCGGGCAGCTGCTGCGCCAGCAGGGGCGGATGTGAGGGTGGGGTGAGGGATCAGATGGGTTGAGATGCGGTGATTGCAGCATTTATTCACCGCATAATTTGCGGCGAATAAATGCCATAATCACCGCATGCGCCCTCATAGCCCCGCTCGCCATACCCGCCCGCCCCGCTACATCTGGCAATCGCCCGATTGGCCGCGCTTCACTTATGACGCCGCTGCGCTCGCTGAGCCGCTCGCGCAGGTGCATCGCGCGCAGGGGCAGCTGGCCAGCCGCATGGCTGCGCTCGGGCTCGCGCAGCGCGAAGAGGCTACCCTGCAAGTGCTCACGCAAGAAGTCATCACCACCAGCGCCATTGAAGGAGAAAGCCTTCAGCTAGATACCGTGCGCTCATCGGTAGCCCGAAAGCTGGGCATGGATATTGGAGGGCTAGCACCGAGTGACAGATATGTCGATGGCATGGTCGAAGTCGTGCTCGACGCCACGCAGAATTTTGCCCAAGCCCTCACGCCCGAGCGCCTCTTTGGCTGGCACGCCGCCTTGTTCCCCACTGGCTACAGCGGCCGCGTTCGCATCAGCGTGGCTCAATGGCGCACGGATGCCAGCGGCCCGATGGAAGTCGTCTCTGGCTCGATTCGAGGGGATGGCCAACAAAAAGTGCATTTCATCGCCCCGCCCTCAGAGAGCCTGCCCGCGCAAACGCAGGCCTTCATCGAATGGTTTGAAGCCCCGCCCGCAGGCGATGCCATCATCAAAGCAGGCCTCGCGCATCTCTGGCTCGTTACCCTGCACCCCTTTGACGACGGCAATGGCCGCATCAGCCGCGCCGTGGGCGATATGGCGCTAGCACGCGCAGAGCACCAAGCTGGGCAAACCAGCCAACGCTTCTACAGCCTCAGCGCCCAAATCCAGCGCGAGCGAAAAGCCTATTACGCGCAACTCGAAGCCACCCAAAAAGGCCCGCTCAACGTCACCCCTTGGCTGCATTGGTTCCTCGTCTGCCTGCTGCGCGCCGTGCAAGGCGCA
>JAYVJQ010000324.1:0-4441 GCA_043769055.1 Allobrachymonas sp. | reverse complement strand
CAAAGCTGTGATCGATGGCAGCACCTTGGCAGAGATCGCCCGCAAATACCAGCTCGCGCATGCCGTGATTGGCCGCTTGTCTAACTGGATGGATGGCGAGGGCCTGCATGCCATCATGAATGGTGTGGCGCTCAATCTCGATACGATGGCAGATGCTGAAAAATCTGCCACCGCCCTGCAAGCCGGCCTGCATGCAGCCACCGTGGCCGCCGTATTCGACGTGCGCACCGACAAGCATCTGCTCACCATCACGCGCCGCGTGCATGGCAACGACAAGCTCTCCACCATCACCGCAGACTTCGTCCACGGCGGCGACTACGCGGCCTTGGTCGATGCTGCGCTCACCTTCCAAGGCTTGGTGAGCGATGGTGCGATGGTGCAACGCGGCGAAGGCGACAAACTCAAAGAGCAAAAGGTGGCTGACTTCCGCGAAGCCATGCAATGGCTCATCGGCGAGGCCGAGCGCACCACCAGCCGCCAGCGCTACAAGGGCCTCGGCGAGATGAACCCCGAGCAACTCTGGGAAACCACCATGGACCCAACAGTGCGCCGCCTGCTCAAAGTGCAAATCGAAGACGCCATCGAAGCCGACCGCGTGTTCACCACCCTCATGGGCGACGAGGTCGAGCCCCGCAGACAGTTCATTGAAGACAATGCGCTGAGGGCGATGAATATTGATGTTTGATTTTTGATCGGGGCTTGTGATATGAAGAATGAAGTTGTCACGAAGCTTCACGCAAGCTTTGAGGATTTGGTGCAGAAGAACGCCGATGGCGCAGAGATTTGGTTTGCTCGAGATTTGCAGGTGCTCTTGGAATACGCGCGCTAGGAGAATTTTTCCAACGTTTTAGTTCGCGCCCGCACCGCGTGCGCGGCGGCTGGATATGAGCCAGCAGACCATTTTCTTGATGTCACGAAAATGGTCGACTTGGGGAGCGGTGCAACGAGGGAAATCGACGACGTTGTCTTAACTCGCTATGCCTGCTACCTGATCGCACAAAATGGCGACCCAGCCAAAGAGACCATTGCCTTCGTCCACACCTAGATCGCCGTACAGACGCGCAAACAGCAAATCATTGAGCAAAGGCTCGAAGAGGCCGAGAGACTTAGCTCAAGGAAGAAGTTAACAGTCTCGGAAAAAGAACTCTCTGGCATCATTTATGAATGCGTTGGCGATTAGTTCAGCTTCGCACGTATCCGCAGCAATGGCGATATGGCTTTGTTTGGCGGCCAAAGTACACAGGAGATGAAGAAGCGGCTTGGTGTGCCAGATAGCAGACCGCTTGCGGACTTTTTGCCCACAATCATCATCAAAGTCAAAGACTTTGCCAACGAGATCACCAACTTCAATATCAAAAAAGACGGCCTGCGTACAGAACCAGAAATTGCCAAAGAGCACGTCAAAAACAATACCGATGTTCGCAAGCTGCTGGTAAACAGTGATATTCGTCCAGAAAGGTTCACGTCGGAGGGTTCTTTCCATCCCCAGCTGCCGTCCTTGTATGGTTTCCTTAAGCCGCGCTACACGCTATCTGAAGAGGGATCATCGGAATGAAGCTAGTGCCATGGGCAATGACCATGTTGACAAAGCAGGCTTTATAGAGCATTATTGCTCAAGCCAAAAGCTATCAACAGATCGAAATGGCCACGAGCCACCAAGATTTGCGCGCTGTAGCGCTGAATGAGAAAAATCCACTCTTCATCAGAACTAAGCCTCTCTTAAAACATTTCATTCTTATTGGAGAAGCATCAAATGACTAAGAACTATTGCCATGACTTTTCGCCTCAATCAAGCAGAGAAGTCAAAAAATTGAATCATGTTGAACTTTTAATTGTTCAAAAGAAAATTGAAGCAGACGCGCGGTGGGTTCGTAACAGCACTTCATTACGAATAACCTCAATTCCGTTTGAAAGTGGAATCTTTTCCGTAGCTTGGCAGAAAAGGGGTACAAAAGACAACAAGTCAAACAGACCCATAATCAGATGGGAAACAGCATTTGTTCACCAAGCACTGCAACCTAAATCGCTGCACTCTTTAACCGTACATGTGATTGCAGGAGGTATCGTTACTTTTGTAGCAACGATAGGCAAACAGATCCTTGACGTCATCCAGAAATGGTTTTGAATATGGGAAATAGCAAGTTTAGAGTGGGCTGGTCAAATTACCAGCCCGCTCTAAGCGTCTCTGAAAGTTAAAAAAGAAAAACTTTTCCCAAACGGAAAAAGATGTATGTTTCTCAATTTTACTTAAGAGATTTTCAATGTAACTTAGACTTTAGGCATTTTAACTTTTCACTCACATAAGGAGAGAGAAATGAAAACGTATTCATTAAAGCAGGTGATGATAATCGCATTGCTAAGCTGCATTCTTCAGGCGCTAGAAATCGTAAAACACCTACCCGGAGCCAAGCGTATATTTGAATCCACTGACAATTTTGTCTTTGAAAAAGCCATTAAAGTCACTGCGAGCGTTGTTTCAAACATCAAAGCAGAGATAAAGCAAATTCGGCAACTCGGAGGCACATGTCTTTTGGTTATTACTTTTATAAATACACTTGATTTTGTAGTCACCAGAGGTCACGGGCGGTTTAATAGTAATGGATTCTTTGTGCAATCAATACCATGCTTTAAAAACATGGTCGCTGCTGCTGCTAACTTGTTTCGTATTCTGAAACCTAGCTCAATAGCGTTTTAACTAATAAAAATAAAATTTAAAGGACTCATCATGAAAACTAGATATACCCTCAACGAAAGTAAAGCAGATAATCAGATATCAGAAGGCGACATCTGCGTATTGTTTCCGGCTGTCGACGCAAGCGAAATTCGTCAATTTCGTTTGAGCAAAAATATGACGCAAGAGCAATTTGCAAATCACTATGGAATCCATGTGAGAACTCTACGGCGTTGGGAAGGAGCGCACGAGAATGCACCAAAAAAATATACTGTTGCTTTCCGAAAAATACTTTCTGATTGGATGGGAAGTAGCCAAAATAGGCAAATAGAGACTAGTACTTAAAAAATTTAAAGTTGACAGCTGCCAAAAGCCCATTTGTTGACAGCAAATGGGCTTTTCATTTGATTTAGTATGCAACAGCAGTGGTTGGTGACTCTTCAGCTCGTTTTCTCGACCATATATTCTTGATGGTGTGTTGTTTGGGGATGAATCTGGTTTTTACCTTGGGGCTACTTGGCCGCACTGCAACAGTCATCCCCGCGCAGTAGACTCACCTTCACCACCTTGATTAGGACACCCCGTGAAGTTTTACTACCATCCCTCGCCCAATCCACTCAAAGTCGCGCTCTTGCTGGAGGAGACGGGCTTGCCTTATGAGTTAGTGCCGGTGGATACGCGCAAGGGGGAGCAGCATAGCGCGGCGTTTAAGGCGATCAACCCGAATGCGAAGACGCCGGCCTTGGTGGATGGGGATGCGGTGGTGTTTGACAGCAATGCGATTCTGCTTTACTTGGCTGAGAAGTCGGGAAAGTTTTTGCTGGGCAACACGCCGGCTGAGCGGGCGCAGATGCTTTCATGGCTGATGTTTGTCGCGACTGGCATTGGCCCGTATTCCGGCCAAGCGGTGCACTTTAAGCATTTTGCGCCGGAGCCGAAAGAATATGCGGTGAACCGCTACGATTTTGAGGCGCAGCGGCATTGGAGCATCGTCAATGAGCAATTGGCTAAGTATCGCTACATGCTGGGCGATGCTTACACGATTGTGGATATGGCGGTGTGGGGCTGGGCCCGGGCTGTGCCGTTTATTCTGGGCGCAGAGGCTTGGAGCAGCTTGCCGCATGTGAAGCGCCTGCTCGATGAGATCAACGCGCGCCCGGCGGCGCAGCGGGCTGAGGCTTTGAAAACTCAACACGCTTTTAAGGCTGAGATGGATGATGCAGCGAAGCAGGCGATGTTTCCGCAGAATGCGCGGTTAGTGAAGTAAGGCGCGGTGTACATCGGGGCGCAGATTTTAGGCAAAATGGGCAGGTAGCCGGCATGGAATCTGCGCGGAGTGCTATGAAATATGGAGTGTGTATCGCAGTGAAAGATATCTCATAGTACAAATATTGCGCCGAAAACTCATGGAACCCGTTATTCGTAAAACCCAATTAACCGATCACGAGCTTCGCGAAGCCGGGGATTTGCGTTACTGGCTTTCGCGGCCAATTGAGGAGCGACTTGCAGAGGTGGAGAGGTTGCGCGAGCAAATGTATCCGGGATATGCGCACCAAGGATTTCAGCGGGTTTACAAGATTGTTCCGCTGAAAGAAAGTTGATATCTTAGGTTGTGCAAATCATCTCGCATTCAATCTCGCAAAAAATCTTGCAAAAAGCTCAAAAACTTGATTTAATTCAATGAGTTAAAGAGGTTTTCAATGTCGCAAAAATTCTCGCTTTATGATCATCCGGTGCAGATGGAGCCGCTGCTGCCCTCTGAGGGGCGTG
>JAYVJQ010000323.1:0-2881 GCA_043769055.1 Allobrachymonas sp. | reverse complement strand
TGGGCTTGCCATTGCCGCCACTGCTCACGCTGGAGCAAGATGATTTGTTCGCAAAAGCCTGCACCGATTGCTTGGCGCAATTGCGTATCGCGCTCCAGTGCTAGCGTAGCATCTTGTAAGCTCGTGGGCAACTGCGCAGGCATCTCTAAGCCTTGCTCAAAACGCTCGTATAAATCTTCCTCGCAGGCAGAAGGCGGCATCAGGCCTTGCTCAATTGCAGAGAGCCCTGCTGCGATCACGCCAGACAAGGCCGCATAAATATTGCATGCCGGATCGGGCATGCGCCATTCCAGCCGACCCTCGACACTGCGCAGCAAGCAGCTGCGGTTGTTCTCGCCCCAGGCTTTCCACACGGGCGACCACGTGGTGCCGGAGGCGCTACGCGAGACGGCCAGCCGCTTGTAGCTGTTGACCGTGGGAGCGCACAGCGCAGCCAACGCATCGGCATGGTGCAACAAGCCCGCACCAAACTGCATACCCACCTCGGACAAATACGCACCCGGTGCGCTAGGCGCCATCACCGCCTTGCCTTGCGCATCGCTCAAGCTGATATGAAAGTGCAAGCCACTGCCGGGGCAGTCCGCATACGGCTTGGGCATGGCACTGAACACCAAGCCATGCTGCTGGGCCACTGCATGCGCAGTCATTTTAAAGAGCATGTAGCGGTCTGCGGCTTCCAATGCATCATGAAAGCGGTAATTTAGTTCGTATTGACCCCAAGCATCTTCATGGTCAATTTGCAAGACATCAAAGCCTAGGCTCAAAAGCTGGCGGCGCAAATCGTCAAGAAAATCGCGCTGCTGGTAGATCGATTTGAAGTCATACGAAGGCTTATCGAGCTGATCTTGCGCATCAGCACGTACCAAGCGCCCCGTAGCATCGCGGCGAAAGATGAAAAACTCGGGCTCCACGCCCACATTCAGTGTCCAGCCGCGCGCGGCCAAACGCGCCACTTGGCGCTTGAGTGTTTGGCGCGAGCAGGTATCTAGCGGTTGATTACCAGCAAACCCATCGCTCACTGCATGCGCCACACCGGGCATAAACGGCAAAGCTTGCAGACTCTCAGGCTGCACCCGACCATAGTATTCACTGCGCGGGCCAAAACGCGGCAAACCTGTGCCTTCGATGCTCGGACCTGCAAATCCAGCGCCTTGGCTTACCCATTGCTCCAAGCGCTCCAAAGGCACGAGCTTGCCTTTGGCCACACCATGCAAATCGGTCAGTTGTACAAAAATAGAATGAATGTCTGAGGCAGCCAATTCTTTTTGGCGTAGGTCTAAACTGGCGCTATTCATCACGTCTCCAGCGGCGAATCAACGCGCAACCAAGTGGTTTTAATTTCTGTGTATTTATCAAACGCGTGCAGCGACTTATCGCGCCCTACGCCGCTTTGCTTATAGCCGCCAAAAGGCACCGTGATGTCGTCTTCATCGTATTGGTTCACATGCACCGTGCCTGCGCGTAGGGCACGCGCCACGCCATGGGCTTTGTTCAAGTCACGCGTCCACACACCAGCTTGCAAGCCATACACACTGTCGTTGGCCATGCTCACGGCTTCGTGCGCTTCTTTGAATGAGAGCACAGAGAGCACTGGGCCAAAAATCTCTTCGCGCGCGATGGTCATTTGGTTGCTCACGCCATCAAACACGGTGGGTTGCACATAAAAACCACCACTCTCAACACGCGCAGCTTGCCCGCCTGCGAGTAACTTCGCGCCTTCGCGCTCGCCGGTTTCGATGTAGCGCAGCACCGTGTCAAACTGCGTTTTGTCGACCAAAGCACCCATTACGGTACGCTTGTCCAGTGGATCACCCGGCATGTACTGCGGCACGAGTTTGAGCGCTTTTTCTAGAAACGCTTCTTTGATGGAGGCCTCAACAAACAAACGAGAAGGCGCATTACAGCTTTCACCTTGGTTAAAGAAAATACTTCCAATACTGGCAGCAACAGCTTTATCCAGATCCGGGCAATCGGCAAACACGATATTGGCCGATTTACCGCCCAGTTCCGTCCATGCGCGCTTCAAATTGCTCTGCCCGGCCATCACATGAATTTGCTTGCCCACCTTGGTAGAACCCGTAAATGCGATGCAATCCACATCCATGTGCAAAGCCAAAGACGATCCGGCCTCTGCGCCGAAACCTGGCACCACGTTGAACACCCCTGCTGGCACGCCAGCCTCTAACGCAAGCTCGGCTAACCGCAATGCTGTCAGGGGTGATTTTTCGCTGGGCTTCAAAACCACGCTATTGCCCGATGCCAAAGCGGGGGCAATCTTCCACGCAGCCATGATCATCGGGTAATTCCATGGCACGATCACGCCCACCACACCCACAGGCTCACGTGTGATCAGCGCCAGCGCAGTACGAGGTGTGGGCGCGATTTCATCGTAGATTTTGTCAGCTGCCTCGCCATACCAGCGAATGCAATTGGCCGCGCTATTCACATCCACACTCTTGGCATACTGAATAGGCTTGCCCATGTCCAACGTTTCCATCAGCGCCAGTTCGTCGGCATGAGCGGTGATCAAGTCTGCGAATTTGATGAGCACGCGTTTGCGATGAGCTGGAGCTAGTTTGCGCCAACGGCCATCGTCAAATGTGCTGCGCGCCGCTTGCACAGCCGCATCGATATCAGCTGCATCACAACGCGCTACTTCTGCGATTTTTCGACCATCCACTGGCGAGATACTGTCAAATCGCAAGCCAGAGCGAGCCTCGCAGCGCACACCATTAATCCATGCTCGCGCGTCAAAGCTGCTCACCATTTGATCCCGCTTCAATTAGAACGACACCACGGCAGACAAACCAATCAAACTATTAGATTTCTTGTAATCACCTGTTTTGACATCCAAGAATACAGGGCCATTGGCACGGTCCAT
>JAYVJQ010000322.1:0-3009 GCA_043769055.1 Allobrachymonas sp. | reverse complement strand
AATCGTGTGGCGCACCTTGGTGCAGACCTTGCGAGCGCGCGGCGTGTCGCATTAAGCCATGCAAGTTGCACCGCATCGCCGCATAGACAGTTTGCTGGCTTTGCCGCGCCGTGCCAAAAAGCTTTTGGCAATTTTGACCGATGCTGCGCTGTGTGTTTTGACGGTATGGCTAGCGATTTGCTTTCGCTTTGAAAGCTGGGTGAGCTTGGCCGATTACCAATGGCTGGCTGTCTTTCTCTCGGTCGCCTTGGCCATTCCTTTGCTGAGCGCTTTTGGCTTTTATCACACAGTGATTCGCTTTGCCGGGCGACAAACAATTCGGGCCGCGCTGCGCGCCGTGGGGATTTATGCGGTGATCTACAGCGCGGTGTTCACAGCGTATGGCTTTCCGCTCGTGCCGCGTGCGATTGGCGTGGTGCAACCTTTGCTGCTGTTGATTGGCCTGGCTTTTGTGCGCTTGTTGGCGAGTCAGTTATTGACCCCCTCATTGGCAGAGCATGGGCTGCCTCAGAATCAACAGGCTGTTTTAATTTATGGTGCTGGCCATTCCGGACAGCAATTGGCCGCGTCGATGGCAAGTGCCGGTCACAGCAAAATCTTAGGTTTTTTGGATGACAACCCGAGTTTGTACAAAGCCAGTATTTCGGGCATTACGGTCTATCCGGCCACACAGGTCGCAGCATTGGTCGAACAGCACAAGGTGCGCCAAATTTTACTGGCCATTCCCAGCTTGACCCGCAGCAGGCGCAATGAAATTTTGCAATTACTCAGCAGCACACAAGTGGCGGTGCGCACCTTGCCCAGCTTGAGTCATTTGGCAAGCGGTAAAGCCAGTGAAGATGATTTGCGCGCGATCAACATCGAGGATTTGCTGGGCCGCGATCCGGTTGCACCGCACCTTGATTTGCTGCGAAAAAACATCGCAGGCAAAGTGGTGGTGATCACCGGCGCTGGCGGCTCGATTGGCAGTGAGTTGGCACGGCAAATTTTGAACTTGCAACCTGCGCGATTGGTGTTGCTGGAGTTGAATGAATTTGCGCTCTATTCAATCCATGAAGAGCTCAGCGCCGAACTCAAACAAGTGCCTCTCAGTGCTGAGTTAATACCTATCTTAGCTAACGTGCTCGATAGTGCGCAAATAGAGCAACTCTTCATGCAGATCAAACCTCACACGATCTACCATGCTGCTGCCTACAAGCATGTCCCGCTGGTGGAGAGCAATCCTGTGGCGGGGTTGAAAAACAATGTACTGGGCACGCTCAACGTCGCGCGCGCAGCCCTGGCCTGCAAAGCCAGCGACATGGTACTGATCAGCACCGACAAAGCCGTGCGCCCCACCAACATCATGGGCGCGAGCAAGCGCTTGGCCGAGATGACGCTGCAATCTCTTGCCGCAGAGCACACAAGCGCCGAACAATCCACCCGCTTTTGCATGGTGCGATTTGGCAATGTGCTCGCATCCTCTGGCTCAGTGATTCCCAAATTTCAGCAGCAAATTCAATCGGGTGGCCCAGTCACGCTCACACATCCAGAGATCACTCGCTATTTCATGACGATTCCCGAAGCTGCGCAATTGGTCATCCAAGCCGCTGCGCTCAATCAGAGCCATCGCACAGGTGCCCAAGTGTTTTTGCTGGACATGGGTGAGAGCGTCAAAATCGTGCATCTGGCCAAAACCTTGATCCAACTCAGCGGCCTGAGCGTGCGCGATGAGGCGCATCCTAGCGGCGATATCGCCATTGAAATCACCGGCCTGCGTCCCGGTGAAAAGCTATTTGAAGAATTGCTCATCGAAGGCCAGCCGCAAGCCACACCCCACCCCAAAATCTGGCTCTCTCAAGATCAAAGCAACTCCCTGGCTTCGCACAGCGCCTGGGCACCTTGGATCGAACAAGCCAACGATTCTCTCTCGCACAGCGAGATTGCAGAGCGGCTCGTGCAACTGAATACGGGCTATCAGCGTGCCGCGCATGCCAACTGATGCGCTTCATTTGCAGCCTGAGCACATGGCTTATCAACTGAAGATAAGTATTAAAATGATAGCAAACTCATGATGTTTTACGCCGGCTATCTGCCTCTTTTATCTCTAAAACCCTCGCAATGAGCCTATCTGCCCTTGCACAACTGATGGCGCTGTCGGCGCTGTGGGGTGCTTCGTTTTTGTTCATTCGCATAGCCAGCCCTTTGCTCGGGCCGACGGTGCTGGCCGGGCTGCGGGTGGGATTGGCGACTTTGGCGCTGGGAGGCTTGATGCTGATTTTGAAGCAGCGCTGGCCTTGGGAGAAGTGGCGGCCTTTGCTCTTGATTGCAGTGACTGCGGTGGCCCTGCCTTTTATTTTGTTTGCTTGGGCAGCTTTGCATTTGCCATCGACCTACAGCGCCTTGATCAACACGATGTATGTGATTTTCGGCTGCTTGTTTGGCGCTTGGCTCAAAGTCGATACGCTGAACGCTCGCAAGTTGCTGGGCTGCTTCATTGGCATGCTGGGCATCGGCTTGATCGTGCAGTTGGGGCCACTCACGCTCACGCCCACCGTGCTGCTGGCCTGCGCGGCTTGCCTGCTGGCAGCGGCCTGCTATGGGCTGGCCACGCCGCTGACGAAGCGCGCTCTAACGCAGCTAGAGCCCTTGCCCGTGGCCACCTTTACGCATCTGGGCTCTTTCGTGCTGTTGTTGCCACTGGCCTTGCCTGCTGTGCCACAGGCGAATTTCACAGTTCAGGCGCTTTCGATTGTGGCGCTGTTGGGTATCGTCACTTCCGGGCTGGCCTATTGGTGGTGTTTGCGCATCATGCGGCATATTTCTAGCGCAGCGGCGCTCACGCCAGCATTCATGATTCCAATCTTTGGCGTACTCTGGGGGCATTTGTTTTTGGGTGAGCCCGTGAGCTGGGGCATGCTGGCTGGCGCGGCTCTGGCACTGGTGGCCGTCGCCTTGATCAGTGAACTCAAGTTTCGCTGGGGTTGGCAACAGGGCGATGCAGGTGCCACACCTTGAAAGCGCAAGCTG
>JAYVJQ010000321.1:0-2582 GCA_043769055.1 Allobrachymonas sp. | reverse complement strand
AAAACGATTGACTTCCGCGTCAACGGCGGCATCAAAACTACAAGGTTCGACATAATTTCGGGCACTGATCTGCTTCCTTTTGCAAACTACAGTTTGCGTTGAGCCGAAATTAGCCAAAATGCCGCGCAAGCCAGTGGGCTGATTCATACAAAACCAGCACCGAAAATCAGAGTCCTCATGCAAAGCTTTTTCTGCATCACACCGACTAACGCGACTCGCGCGGCACTTACCTTGTTTTTATGCGTTTACGCGCTCGCTTGTTTTGTTGTGTAGGCCAACTCAATACCCCGCTTTCGCCCCCGGCCTGCGCTGCGCGAACAAGCCAGCCGATTTTGCGCCCTGCTTTTTGAAGCGCTCTCGGCGAGCGACTTTGGGGTCAACTCGCAAAGGGCGATATATTTCGAGCCGGTCACCTTCGCAAAGGGTTTGATCGAACTTGGCACGTTGATTCCAAATGCCCAAGCTGTACCCCGCTGGCAAGTTAGCAAATCGCGTGTCTTGCAAAGCCGCAAAGTCAAGCGCCTCGCGCACGCTCGCGCCCAGCGGCAAGCTGAGCGCGATCTCATGGGCCACGCGCGGCGCAGGTGCCAAGATCAGCGTGATGCGCAGGCCTTCAGCCATACACGCTTTCAGCCCGCTGCACAAACGCATCCACCAAGCTCGATGCTATTTTGTTAAACACGGGGCCAACCAAAGCCGCCATCGCCGCATTACCGAAGCTGTAGCTCAAAAACAGCTCGACTTTGCAAGCCTGCGCAACGCCGTCTACTGCAGCGCCAACAGGCGTGTAGAGCCATTGCCCTTCCAACCGAGAAAACGGGCCATGCACGAGGCTCAGGCGATCTTCCAGAGCGCCGCTTGCATGACTAATGTAAGTATTGCGGGTAGAAAATTTCTGTCTCAATCCTTTGAAATTCAGGCTGATCTCTGCCGTTTGCCCGTCATCATGCAGCTGCAAAATTTGCGCCCCATCGCACCAAGGCAAAAACTGTGGATAGCGCGGCACATCCGAGACCAGATCAAACATTTGGCGTGGGCTGTACCAAATCAGCAGGGATTTATGAATCGCATTCAAAATGTGTGCCGCTCTTACAATCAAAGCTGTATTGTAATTTCGCATGTTCACACCATTTGTCATCCATGGCCAAGCCCAAATCTGATCCCCCTGGCCGCATTGCCGAAAATAAGAAAGCCTCGTTCAACTACTTCTTCGAAGAACGCTATGAATGCGGCATGGTGCTGGAAGGCTGGGAAGTCAAGGCCGTGCGCAATGGCAAGGTGCAGCTAACAGACGGCTATGTGATTATCAAAAACGGTGAGCTTTTTGTCATGGGCTGCCAGATCAACCCCTTGAAAACCGCCTCCACGCACGTGAGCCCCGATGCCGTGCGCAGCCGCAAGCTGCTGATGAAGAAAGACGATATTCGCCGATTGACGGGGAAAGTGGAGCAAAAAGGCTACACGCTCGTGGCCATCAATTTGCATTGGAAGAGCGGCCGCGTTAAATGCGAAATCGCGCTGGCCAAAGGCAAAGGCGAGCACGACAAACGCAACACCGTGGCTGAGCGCGAAGGCAAACGCGAGGTGGAGCGGGCGATGAAGATTCACAATCGATGAATCTTAGAAGAAATTTTTGAACGCAGAGGGCGCGAAGATGACGCGAAAGACGCAAAAAAGAAACAGCCAATTTTGAATTTCTTTTTTGCGTCCTCTGCGTTCAAGGAATTGAATTTTCACTCTTAAATTGATAGCACTCCACGCAAACAATACGCCGGCTACAAGCCTAAAACATCATGAAAACGCTCTCTAACACCCCGTTATCCATGCTCGATCTCGTGGCCGTGCGCGAAGGCGGCAGCACGGCAGATGCATTGAGGATCGCATTGCAAACCGCGCAGCATGTCGAGAAGCTTGGCTTCAAGCGCTATTGGCTGGCCGAGCATCACAACATGGCCGGCGTGGCCAGCTCTTCCACTGCCGTACTGGTGGGCCACATTGCTGGCGGCACGAAAACGATTCGCGTCGGCTCGGGCGGAGTTATGCTGCCCAATCATGCGCCGCTGGTCGTGGCAGAAGCGTTTGGCACGCTCGCTGAGCTGTATCCAAATCGCATTGATTTGGGGCTTGGCAGAGCGCCTGGCACCGATCAATACACGATGCGCGCATTGCGACGCCACAACACGGAGAGCGCCGATGACTTCCCGCGCGAAGTCGCTGAGCTGATGAGCTATCTCGCACCTAGCCAAGAGGGACAGCGGATTACGGCGCATCCCGGCGCGGGGACGCAAGTGCCGATTTGGCTGCTGGGCTCTAGCCTGTTTTCTGCGCAACTTGCGGCGCAGATGGGCTTGCCTTATGCATTCGCCTCGCATTTCGCGCCCGCGATGCTCTTGCAGGCACTAGACGTTTACCGCCGCACCTTCAAGCCGTCCGCCCAACTGGCCAAGCCCTACGCCATCATCGGCGTGCCTTTGATTGCTGCGCCCACGGACGAAGAGGCCCAGTTTCTAGCTAGCAGCGTGTACCGACGCATCTATGGCATGTTGACCGGCCGGCGCGGCAAACTGCCCTTGCCCGATGCA
>JAYVJQ010000320.1:0-9670 GCA_043769055.1 Allobrachymonas sp. | reverse complement strand
AAAAACACTATTAAATAGATAGCAAACTATCTATATCCGCCGTCGGCTATCGGCTGTTTTTCTTCAATGCTCTCATCCCCATACTCGGTAGAGAAGCTGCCCGCTTGCAAACCTTGGCTTTGCAAGTACCGCACCATCACAGGAATGCTCCCATGCGTGACGATCACGCGCTCAGCACCCGTTGCACCAATCGCCCGGTGCAAGCCCGGCCAATCCGCATGGTCTGAGAGTACAAAGCCCCGGTCATACCCACCACGCCTGCGCGCGCCGCGCAGCAGCATCCAGCCGCTGGCAAATGCATCAGAGTAGGGCTCAAAACGCTTGATCCAAGGCGTGCCCGTGGCACTCGGTGGGCAAAGCACAAGGCAGCGTTTGAAATCTGCTGCGTCCTGCACTTCGCTCACGGTGCGTGTGGCCGGCAGCTCAACACCCGCTTCACGGTAAGCACGGTTCAGTGGCTCCACCGCACCATGCGTGATGATCGGCCCAATGCTGGCATCCACGCCACTCAAGATGCGCTGCGCCTTGCCAAAGCTATAGCAGCACAGCACGCTAGCCTTACCCACAGCCGCATTGCTCGCCCACCAAGCATTGATCTGCGCGAACACCGCCGCATCATCTTCCCAGCGGTAAATCGGCAAACCAAAGGTGCTCTCGGTAATAAAGGTATCGCAGCGCACCGGCTCAAAGGGCGCACACGTTGTATCAGGTGCTACCTTGTAATCGCCACTGGCCACCCACACATGGCCTTGGTATTCAACCCGCACCTGAGAAGAGCCCAGCACATGCCCCGCCGGATGCAGCGAGATGCGCACGCCGTGATGATTCACTACTTCACCATAAGCCAAAGCCTGTAACTTGATCGCTCCCAGCCGAGCGCGCAGCACGCCTTGGCTATCCGCATGCGCCAGATAGTGCCCATGCCCGTTGCGCGCATGATCAGCATGCGCATGCGTGATCACCGCGCGATCTACTGGCCGCCACGGGTCGATATAAAAATCACCAGCGGGGCAATACAAACCCTCGGTTTTTAGAACGATCAAATCTGACATCGCCGTCACTCGTTGCAGCTCAATAACGATTGCCTGTCACTGACAACGCCAGCCGCATCAAAGCAAACGCCACACGATCTAGAAACCGTTTGTACAGCGAGCGATTGGCAAATACCTTTGCATCCACCTTTTTGCCGCCTTGCTCAATCGCTTGCGCCAAACGATCTCGCAGCTCAGTGGCAAACACGGTATCGTGCACCACCACATTGGCCTCGCGCGCGAGCAGCAAGCTCAAGGGATCAAGATTCGATGAGCCCACGGTAGCCCAAGCGCGCGAGGAGTAAGCATCCACCACCGCCACCTTCGCATGCAAAAAGCTCGCCTCGTATTCATGAATTTCAATGCCCGCCGCTAATAGCTGCGCATACACGGGCCGCGCCGCGTGGTATTGCATGAAATACTCATAGCGCCCTTGCAGCAGCAACTGCACCCGCACGCCGCGCTTGGCCGCTGCCAACAGCGCTTTGCGAAGCTTACCGCCAGGCAGAAAATAAGCATTCGCAATAATCACTTCTTGGCTCGCGCCTCCAATGGCTTTGAGATAAGCCTTCTCAATCCGATTGCGAAAGCGCAGGTTGTCTCGAAACACAATATGCGCACGAGCCGCTAAGGCGGTGGTTTCTAGCAAAGCGCTCTCGGCGAGTACGCTGGGCCGTATCAGGCGGCTGCGCTCACTGACCCAGCTGCCCACAGCCTGTGTGAGTTGCTTAGTTTTGAGCAAATAAAAACTATCCAAACTCTGCCACAAGCGCTGTAAAGCCGAATCAATTTGCTCCAGCAATGGGCCGCTGACCTGCACCGCAAAATCAAAGCGTGGCTCTTTCAATGCCCCATGATTGGGGTCGTGAAAATCATCCAAGATATTGATGCCACCGCAAAAGCCCAGCGCCTGCGGTGTGCCTGCATCAATCACGCAGAGCTTGCGATGCAGCCTGCGCCAGCGGCTTGGAATCAGCAGCCCAAAGCTACCCAGCGGCTTGTACACCCGCCATTGCACATTGTTTTTTGTGAATCGCGCCTGCCATTCTTTGGATAAGTGCTCCGTGCCCACTCCATCGACCAGCAAATACACCCGAAGCCCGCGCTGCGCGGCACGCACCAGAGCCGCGGCTACCTCTTGACCACTGGCCGTGGTGTCAAAAATATAGCTCTCCATGCGCACAACGTGCTGCGCCGCATCCATCGCGCGGGCCAACGCAGCAAAATACTGTGCGCTGCCTTGCAAGAGTGTGATTTGATGCCCTTGCGAGTTTGTGGCCGAAGATTTGGCGTTCATAGTGGCGATTGTGGCAGCTCAAGCTGCGCGATCAAAGGCAAATGATCCGACATGCGCGCCCAGTGCTTCTCGCTTGGCACATGCGGTTTGCTGATCTGCGCACCACGCGCAAAGAGGTGATCGAGCTGCACCAGCGGCAGCCGCGAGGGAAAGGTGGGGTGGCCTTTGAGCGCATGCAGCCTGCCCAGTGGCTTCTTGGTGACATCACCAGATTGCAAATGCGTGTGTGCCCAACGCTGGCTGGCAATGGCGCTGTTGAAATCACCGGCCACCAGCAGCGCCGCTTGTGGGGGAATCTCGCGTGCTATGTAGGCAGCAATCTGCGCGAGCTGCCGCGCACGGCTACCCGCCAGCAAGCCCAAATGCACCACAATCACATGCATATCTTGCCCGGCCACATCCAGCACCGCATGCAAGAGCCCGCGCTGCTCAAAGCGATGATCGCTCACATCTTCATGCGCAATCTGCTTCACCGGGTAGCGCGAGAGCAGGGCATTGCCATGCTCGCCATGCGCGGTAAACGCATTGGTGCGGTACACCGCTTCATAACCTGGTGGCGCCAAAAAATCAGCTTGCGGCAGCGCTGGCCATTGCGTGAAATGCGCGGCCTCTTTGTGGTTGATGCGGCGCACCTCTTGCAAGCAAATCACATCCGCATCCAGCTTGGCCACGGCTGTTTGCATCGCATAAATCTCCAGCCTCTTGCGCATGGCAAAGCCACGCACACCTTTGTGGATGTTCCAGGTGACGATGCGCAAAGACAAACAATGCTCGGATGAACTCATCCGAGCATTGTAGAGAGAGCGTGTGATGATTCAGCGGATGATTTATTGACCTTGGCCTAAAGCAAAGCCTCTCTCCCCATCGAAGGTGCACAAATTTTCAGTCTTGATCACATCAATGCCAGCGCCGGTGAGATCGGCCATGAGCAAGATGATGGAGCTGTGTTCAATCGTGCCATTTTGCACAGTGGCCACAAAGCGGCAGCGCCAGTGGTCGGTGCAAAAGGTCTCGGGAAAGCCGCTGGGCCAGACCTTTACCCCCCGGTTGGTGATCATTTGCAGCTTGAGCGAGCCGCCCTGATGTGGCAGCAGCTTGGCAGCCAATTCGGCTGGCGCGATACCCGCCGCATGCACAAAAATATCCACGCCCACTAGCAGTTTGGTGGCCTGCTTGATCACGCGCTGTTGGGGCGCAGCAATTGCAGTGCTTGGTTTGGGCACAGATGTT
Organism: Allobrachymonas sp.; assembly: GCA_043769055.1. Lineage (GTDB taxonomy): Bacteria > Pseudomonadota > Gammaproteobacteria > Burkholderiales > Burkholderiaceae_C > JANMDU01. Next base: position 6,112 of record JAYVJQ010000320.1, on the reverse strand, counting down.
GCGTTATAGCTCACCGCTGCAAATTTTTGCGGCTGCTGCCCTAGGCGCGCAATCACCGCATCGGCAAAGGCCGCCGTGCCCACGGGCGTATCGGTGTGCTCGCCGTGCAAATCAGCGGTGTGAATGCCATCTTCTAGTGTGCGCAGCCAGGCATTGTGAATGCGGGTGGCAGCCTGATGCTGGCCAATATGCACCAGCATCATCACTGCGCCCAGCAGCAAGCCACTGGGGTTGGCAATATCTTGCCCGGCAATATCAGGCGCGCTGCCGTGAATCGCCTCAAACATCGCCACCCGCTCGCCAATATTGGCGCTGCCCGCTAAGCCCACGCTGCCCGTCATCTCAGCGGCAATGTCCGAGAGAATGTCGCCATACAAATTGGGCGTCACGATCACATCAAAGATCTCGGGCTTGGTGGCCAAGCGCGCAGCCCCAATGTCAATGATGTAGCGCTCGCGCTCAATCTGCGGATACTGGGCGCCGATTTCTTCAAATACTTGATAAAACAAACCATCGGTCATCTTCATGATGTTGTCTTTGACCATGCAAGTGACTTTTTTGCGACCATTGTTGACGGCGTATTCAAAGGCATAGCGCACAATTTTTTCGCAGCCCGGGCGGGTGATCAGCTTCAAGCATTGAAACACTTCATCGGTTTGCCGATGCTCGATGCCGGCATACAGATCTTCTTCGTTCTCGCGCACGATCACCAAATCCATCTTGGGATGCAATGTGGCTACATACGGCGCATAGCTGATGCAGGGGCGCACATTGGCATACAGGCCCATGGTTTTGCGCACTGTGACGTTCAAGCTTTTGTAGCCACCGCCCAAGGGCGTGGTAATCGGTGCTTTGAGGAAAACTTGCGTGCGGCGCAGGCTCTCCCAAGCGCTGTCTTCAATGCCTGCACTGTTACCTGCCAAATACACTTTCTCGCCAATGTCCACCACTTCGGGTGCGATGCGTGCGCCGGCTGCAGCCAAGATGCGCAAGGTGGCTGCCATGATCTCAGGGCCAATGCCATCGCCGTGGGCCACGGTGATAGGAGTGGGGGTAGCAAGCGAGGGCTCAAGCGGTTTGAGCAGTTGTTGAGATTCAAAATTCATGAGAAGCTTTCAGTAGAAATCAGCAGAAATTTGCTGGCTTGGCGCAACTGTAGATAAATCTGGTCATTATGAAAAATACTTTGTTTTTATGAAAAACATAGAATAAAAGCTATGAATCGAAATATTCAACGTCTTCTCCGCGCAACTCCCCAGCAAATGCGCGCTTTTGAAGCGGCAGCGCGGCTGCTGTCGGTCACCAAAGCCGCGCAGGAGTTGCATGTCTCGCAGCCCACGGTGAGCGTGCAACTGCGCGAATTGGCGCAGGCCGTTGGCGAGCCTTTGTTTGATACGGTGGGCCGCCGCATTCAGCTCACGCAGGCGGGCGCAGCGCTGCAGGAGACGGTGGGTGAGGTGGTGGGCTGCTGGCAGCGCTTTGAATCCAACCTGTCGCAACTTCAAGGCGTGGTGCGCGGGCGCATCAAGATTGCGGCGGTGACCACAGCTGAATATTTTGTGCCCGATTTGATCGGCCCTTTTGCTGCCGCGCATCCGGGTGTGGAGATTGATCTGGCCATTGAAAACCGAGGCCGCGTGGTGCAGCGCTTGGAGCAACACAGCGATGACTTGGCTGTGATGATGCTGCCGCCAGCGCATTTGCAATTAGAGGCGCTGCCGTTTTTGGGCAACCCGCTGGTGGTGATTGCGCCCAGCGATCATCCGCGCGCCGGCCTGCGCACGCCGCTCTCGCGCTTAGCTGATGAGCGCTGGCTCATGCGCGAAGAAGGCAGCGGCACGCGCACCGTGGCCTTGCAGCACTTTCAAGAGCAGGCTTTTGCGCCGCGCATTGCGATGAGCTTGGGCAGCAATGAAGCGCTCAAACACGCTGTGGCGGCTGGCTTGGGCATTGGCGTAATCTCGCGCTTGGCGATCACGCAGGGCAATAATGCTGCGCGATTGAAATTGGTTGAACTCAAAGTCAGTGGCTTTCCCTTGCAGCGCCGCTGGCAGGTGGTGTGGCGCAAAGACCACCCGCTCAGCGCTGCTGCGCGCACCTTTGTGCTGTATTTGCAAAGCAAGCCACGGCTATGACTTTTGCACTCTTTGATGAGGCGACAGAGCCCGCGAAGAAGCCGCGCACTGTAGGCGTGCTGCCTGCTGCGCCTAGCGAGCAGATCACACGCTTAGCAAGCAGCTTGCCAGCACAGCTTCGCATGGGCACTTCATCATGGACTTTTCCCGGCTGGGCAGGTTTGGTGTGGGATCAGCCCTATGCAGATGCCAAGCTCTCTAAAGAAGGCTTGCATGCCTACAGCCAGCATCCGCTGCTGCGCACCGTGAGCCTTGATCGCGCGTTTTACCGCCCGATGACAGCCCTGCAATATGCGCAACTGGCGCGCCAAGTGAGCGATGATTTTCGCTTTGTGGTGAAAGTGCCCAGCATGATCAGCGATGCGCTGATTCGCCGCATGGAGGGTGAGCAAGCAGGGCAGGGCTTGCTGAGTAATCCGCATTTTTTGGATGCGGCGTTGTTTCATGAGGTGTGCATGCAGCCGCTCTTGGAAGGCTTGGGAGACAAGTTGGGCGCGCTAGTCTTGCAAATGAGCCCGCTGCCTGCCTCCATGCTCTCCAAAGCAGCAATTTATAAGCTTTTTGAGGCACTAGCCGTGATGTTATCTGCGCAAGGTGCTATGAAATCCGTAGCGCCTCATGCCATCCTCGCCGTGGAGCTGCGCAATGCCGAGCTGATTCAAACGCCGTATCGAGATGATTTGATTGCTCTGCTCAAAGCCAGTAGCGCCACATACTGCCTCGCAGGCCACGCCAAGATGTCGCCGCTTGAAGATCAACTCCCTATCCTGCGCAAACTCTGGCCCGGCCCGCTGGTTTGCCGCTGGAATCTGCATGCCAAGCATGGCCGCTTCGGCTATGAAGCGGCCAAGTCAAGCTATGAGCCGTTTGACAATTTAGTCGATGAAGATGTGGCCACGCGCGAGACGCTGGCTCGCGTGATCGCAGGCACAGTCAAAGGTGGCCAACAAGCGCTTGTGACGATCAACAACAAAGCCGAGGGCTCAGCGCCGCTGTCTGTGATGAAGTTGGCGCAAGCCGTTGCTGAGAGGCTATCTGGTAATTGATGGGTTCAAGGCATTTTCTGTTCTGAGGGTTTATGCATCGGGGGTAAGTGTAAGAAGTTTGGTAGTCAGCGTGACAAAGATGGACTGATCAAAATCGAAAGCTCACTATGAACACTCCAGTTTTACTGGCATTACCGCACGATGCCGCGCATAAATCAGCGCGTGCGCTGGTGATGGCTTTGGGGCTGATTCCGCAAGTGATAGCCAATCATGAGAGGGCGATTTCGTCGCTCTGTGTGCAATTGGAAGGGCAGCCGCAATCGGCGGCCTTGATTGATTTGGCCAGCTTGCCACTAGCCTTTGGGCATGTGCTGGATTTGGCGCATCGCTTGCCTGCGCAGCTGCGCCAACGCGTGATCTTGCTGCGCCATGAGCAAGGGCCGGTTTGGGAGGCTGATCGCGTGTGGGTCAAAGAGCTAGGCTTTGCTGGTTTGTTTGCAGAGATTGATGCGCAAGCGATGCTGACTGCATCCGATGAATTACCTGCGCTGCTGGCACAACTGACGCAAACTCAGCCTTTGAGCGTGCAAAAACTTTCAGCATTTTTTGCCGCAATGAGTGTCAAGCCTGATCCTTTGACTCTGCGCGGAATGATTCGCTCGAATTGCGCTATGGATGCAGAGAGCTTGGCACGCGCGATGCTCAGCGCGGTTAAAAGTATTGATCGCAGCTACCATTTCAAAACCTATAGCTCGTGCTTTCTCGGCACAGAAGCGGTGGTTTGGCTGCGCAAGCAGTTTCGCTGTAGTGCGGCAGTGGCAGTGCAACTAGGGCAGGCTTTACTGGACTTGGGTTTGCTGCACCATGTGATGCACGCGCATGGTTTTGAAGATCAAGAATTTTTCTATCGCATTGATGCGACGCAGCTCAGCTCGGGCGTGTTGATTGGCAAGTTGCTCGAAGATTTGATGCGCGAACAAGGCATCTCGATTGAAGATCGCAACTATTTGGGCACAAGCTATCCGAACTGTTGGGTAGGCAAACAAGCTGTGGATTGGTTGCAAACCAAGAAAAAATTACCGCGCTACGAAGCAGAGAATCTGCTCAATCGCGCCATGAGTTTTGGTTTGATTGAGCATGTGACACGCGAGCACCGCGTGAAAGACGGTAACTTCTTTTACCGCTTCACAGCAGGCGTTAACTAAGTAATCAACTGTCCGCCCATCAAGATCCAGCCATCTTCCTGATCGAGTACTTCAAGAGCGATATAGGGCGCGTAAGCGGCCTTAAGTTCTTCTTCTTGCCGATCCAAAATACCCGCCAGCACCAGATAGCCGCTGGGGGCGATGTGGCCACTCAGCAAGGGGGCGAGTACTTTGAGTGGCGTGGCCAAGATGTTGGCCAGGACCACGGGGTAGCTTGCTGGCGTGTTCGATACCGCATCAGGCAGGCCGGCGTTGAGTTTCACCATGTTGGCCAGCGCGTTTTCTTTGGTGGATTGCACAGCAGCTTCGTCAATATCTACCGCATCAATCTCTGCCGCACCATACAGCGCTGCGCCAATCGCCAAGATGCCGCTGCCGCAGCCGTAGTCCAAAACTCTTTGGCCCTTGCAGGCCGCCGCGTTGCGCGCGATCCAGCGCAGGCACATGCGGGTGGTGGGGTGTGTGCCTGTGCCAAAGGCAAGGCCGGGGTCGAGCGTGATGACTTTGCTTGCAGCCTGTGGCGCTTCATGCCACGTGGGCACGATCCAAAATTCTGGCGTGATCTCGACCGGTGTGAACTGCGATTGCGTGAGGCGCACCCAATCTTGATCGGCCACCTCGTTCAGAGCGAGCATCTTTGATTGTGCAAAAAAATCTTGCACCGCCAGCGTATTCTGTGCGCTGAGTGCTATTTCTTTCGTAGCAAACAAAGCTTTCAGCACCGAGCGCTGCCAACCTGCTTTCGGCGGCGGCATACCCGGCTCGCCAAACAAAGCTTGCTCCTGGGGTGTGGCCACATCGGCATCTTCTACGCTAACCGACAGCGCATCGAGCGCCTCAAGCGCTTCGCTGGTGATTTCTACCGCATCTTCCGGGCAGAGCAGGGCAAGTTCGTACATAAGCGTTATGAGCTGGCGCGGTTGCGCAGCTTCATCCACTCTTCGAGGTAGTGAATGTTCGTGCCGCCTTGCATGAATTTCGCATCGACGAATAACTCACGGTGTAGCGGGATATTGGTTTTGATGCCTTCAATCACGGTCTCGTCCAGCGCGGTGCGCATGCGCAGCATGGCTTGCTCGCGCGTGGGTGCATGCACGATGATTTTGCCAATCATGCTATCGTAATTGGGCGGCACAAAATAATTGGTGTACGCATGCGAATCCACGCGCACGCCCGGGCCGCCCGGCGGATGCCACAGGCTGATGCGGCCTGGGCTGGGCATGAAGTTGAACGGATCTTCCGCATTCACGCGGCATTCCATCGCGTGACCCTTGATCTCGATTTGGCGCTGCGTGAAAGGCAGCTTCTCGCCCGCGGCCACGCGAATTTGCGTTTGCACAATGTCCACACCCGTGATCATCTCGGTCACGGGGTGCTCCACTTGCACGCGCGTATTCATCTCAATGAAATAAAACTCGCCGTTTTCATAGAGAAATTCAAATGTGCCCGCGCCGCGATAGCCAATTTTTTTGCAGGCAGCGGAGCAACGGTCGCCAATGCGCTCTATGAGTTTGCGCGGGATGCCAGGTGCTGGCGCTTCTTCAATGATCTTCTGATGGCGGCGCTGCATGGAGCAATCGCGCTCGCCTAAATACACCGCATTCTTGAACGTATCGGCCAAGATTTGAATTTCAATATGGCGCGGGTTCTGCAAGAACTTTTCCATATAAACCGCAGGATTGCCAAAGGCAGCGCCCGCTTCGGCCTTGGTCATTTGCACCGCATTGATCAGCGCTGCTTCGGTGTGTACCACGCGCATGCCGCGCCCGCCGCCGCCGCCAGCGGC
>JAYVJQ010000319.1:0-8031 GCA_043769055.1 Allobrachymonas sp. | reverse complement strand
ATAGCGCGGCCCACTGGCATCACGCCATTGGCCTGCGAAGTAGGTTTTGAGGTGCTGAGTGTTCATACAAAAGAGTAAGACAGGAACACAGAAAGCACAGAAGTACGCAGAAAACACAGAAAAAATACCAAGAATTCGGTTTTATCTTCTGTGTCTTCCGGTTTGATTCTGTGTTTTCTGTATTCCGTATTCATAAAGTTGGATTAACGACTAAATCACGACATCGCTCACGCGGTTCTCAATAAACCGCAACGCCGACAGCACCGTGAGCATCGATGTTTTCGGGTTATCGGGCAAGGGCTGGTTGCGCATTTCCAGCTTCATGCGGCCAAACGCGCCTTCGATCTCGATTTCATGCACGTTGTCGGTTTGCGTGCCGTCGGCGATCAGGCGCACTTGGGTGGCATCGAGCCCCAAGCCGGCCAATGAAATCGTGGCGGCGACATTCGCATTCTTGGGATAGAGCGCAGCGGCTTCGCGGGCGCTGGCCTCGAAGATGGTGGCGCTTTGCCTTTGAGTGGCCAAAGCTTGCAAGTCAAACTGCGCCTCGGCAGGCGTGCCCTTCCAAGCCAATGGCGGTTTGCGGCCGGTATAACGCACGCTGCGCAAGCCCGCCTGCTTGGCCGCTGCAATCGCATCAATACCGCCAATCGCGCCGGGCAGCAGATGCACTTGCGTGCCACCCCATGCTGCTGCCTTTTGCAATTGCTCAGGCAAGCCCGGCGCTGACAATGCGCCCACCGAGAGTAGCGCGCACTCGATACCTCGCGCCAGAGCCGGCAGCACATGCGCTGTCACGCCGCTGTGGCCTGCGCATTCAATCACCAGCATGGCCTGCGCTGGCACGGAATCCACGGCTTGCGTCTCTTGGCGCAACTGCGCTTGAACCTGCGCCACCCGCTCGCTGCGCACCACCATATGACTCACCCGCACTCGCGCATGACCCGCCAAATGCTGATAAAGCGATTGGCCAATCGCGCCGAATCCGATGAGGCAAATATCTAGCATCACAGCTTCCTTTGCGGCCCTGCGAATTTTTCTTTGAAGGGGCCCCAAGCGTGCATGTCAATCTCTAGCACAATGGGGCCGCTGTTCACGCTCAAAGCCTCTTTGAGCTGCGCATGGATCTGCGTAGGATCGGTATTTTTCAGATGGAGAACACCCATGCTGGCGCACAGTTGCGCGAAATCAGGTGTGTGCAAATCGACATAAGCATGGCGGCTGCCGTAATCAGCTTCTTGGATGTTTTTAATCACGCCATAGCCGCCATCGTTCATCAGCAGTACGAGCAGGTTGACCTTCTCTTGCGCCGCGCAGGCCAGCTCGCCCACATTCAAGATGAATCCGCCATCCCCACACAACGCTATTGTTTTAATAGCATGCTGTGTATATTCTATGCCGGCGAGTGGCCTATTTTGTTCATAAACAGTGGCAGATACCGCTGCGCCAATGCCCATTTGTAAACCTTGCCCAATGCCGCCGCCCATGGCATGCACGCCTGCGCGTGGATGGCGAAGCGTGAAGCTGCGATTGCCCCACATGGTGTTGGACAGGGTGATGTCGCGCGCCCAGATGCAATTGCCGCCGAGCTGCTCGCTCACCGCTTGATTGAGTGCATCTTTCAGATCCACATAGCGGCCTAGCTGTGCATCGACCTGGCTCTCAGCCTCACTGCGCGCTTGCGCAATTTCAGCATGCCAACTGGCTTCGAACTGATGGCCTTGCAGCGCGTCTGCCAATGCTTCGAGCGCCAAGCGACTGTCGGCTTGAATGAACTGCTCGCAGGCGTAGGCTTGTTGCTCCACCGCAGCATTCGCATCGATGCGAATACGCCGCTGGGGCAATGCCAGCTTGTATTTCATGGTTTCGTTGCTGCGCAGGCGCGAACCCACGATCACAAAAGCATCACAACGTTGATACACCGCGGCGCTTGCACGCTGTAAATTGAAAGCGCCAAGACTGGCCGGATGATCTTCTGCCAGCACGCCCCGGCCTTGCACGGAAGTGACCACGCCAATGCCCATCTTCACCAAGCGCTGCACTGCTTGCGCTGCGCCACGCGCGCCGCCGCCCAACCAGAGCAGCGGTCGCTCTGCGCTGCGCAGTGTGGCAGTGAGTTGTGCAATCGCATCAAGGCTAGGCGCTAGCAAATGAGGTTTCGCAGGTGAGGCTTGCTCCACGGCTTGGATGGATGCCAGCAACTCAGCTTCGCTGATGAACTGGTGCTGCTGCACATCAATGGCAATTTCCACACTCACCGGGCCGCAAGGCGGCGTGCGTGCGAGATCAGCAGCGCGTGTGAGAATGCCCCAAGCCTCTTGCGGGTTGGTGATGCGAAAGGCTGCTTTGCCCACAGCGCTCAGCATGCCCAGTTGATCGGGGTGCTCGTGAATGAAGCCCCAGTTTTTGTCGATCCACTGTGAATCAATTTGCCCGGTCAGGTGCAAGAGTGGCGTGCCAGCCGTCATGGCTTCTACCAAAGCACCGGCTGCATTGCCCGAGCCCGTGCCGGTGCTGGTGACCACCACACCAAGCTGGCCGCTCACGCGCGCCGCGCTATCGGCCATGTTGCACGCGCCCGCCTCGCCGCGCGCGGGCACGAAGCGAATTGCTCCCAAACGATGAAAGGCATCAAGTATGGGCATGTTGTGAATCGAGATCACACCAAAGGCTAAGCGCACGCCCTGAGATTGCAGGTAGCGGGCGACGATCTCGCCGGTGTTGATACCTTGATTGCTCATGTGCGATGGCCTTGCGAATGTTTCAAGCGCCACGTCAAGGTGTGTGCGGATTCACGCACCTGAGTGATCAACAGTGGCAGCTTCTCATCGGGTATGCGCGCCGACAGCACCGTCACGCTGAGGGCTGCGCAAATTTTCTTCTCGGCATTGAAGACTGGGGCAGCCACGGTAGAAATTCCTGACTCAAAACCACCCTGACTCACCGCAAAACCCGCGCTCGCAGCTTCATCAATCAAGAGCTTCAGCGCTTGCGGTGAGGCTGGCGTATTCGGGGTGTAAATTTGCATCGGATGCTGGGCATACAGATGCTCAAGCTCTGCTTCGCTCATATCGCCCATCAACACGCGCCCCAGCACGGTGGCATGCGCCGGCAAACGCGCGCCCACGGCAATCGCATGAAAGGTGGCCAAGCGACCCAGTGCCTTGGCCACCACCACCACATCGCGGCCATCGCGCACCACGACATGGGAAGAATGTCCGCAAGCGTCCGACAGTGATTCAATGATCGGGCGACCTTGCTCGGTCAATTCCATCGAGCTTAAATACTCAAAGCCCAAACGCAAGACCGCAATGCCCAAGCGATAACTGGGGTGCATACCCGGCTCACCCACCCGTTCCACATAGCCTGCGTGCTCTAAAGTTTGTAGCATACGAAATACGCTGGCGCGCGGCAGATCAGCCATGCGGGCCAGTTGCGCGCCAGACAGTACGCGCCGATCATGTGTGAAATAGCTCAGTATTTCAAGCCCACGTGCCAATGCGGGCACGGTGTAGCGCGAGGGACTGTCTTTGCCCGTGGGTTCTAATTCATCATCCATGGAGTTGACCTTGTTGTGATGTGAGGAGTAAATAATCAGAGACTGCGAGCGAGGCTTCGATCGCGCACAAATGACCCGCTGCCGAAAAATCCGTATAAGGCGCATTCAGCGACGAGGCCAAGGCTTGGCATGCCTGGGGTGGGGTGATCACATCGCGCGTACCGCAAGCAACGCGGATTGGAGCAGTGCTGTGCTGTTGAAAAGCAGCCAAATCACCGCGAATATCAGCCTGGGCGAGCAGTTGCGTGGCTTGAGCGTAGCCGCCTTCATTCAAGTGACTCATCAAGTGAATGGCCAAAGCCAATTGCTCACTGCTGGCCTCTGTAGACAACAATTTGGGTGCTCGCTGCGCCGCCATTTTTTGTAAGCCAAGCTCTGCCATGGCCTGCAAACGCTCTTGCGTTTTTTTCTCACGCACGGCCTCGGGCGCTGTGCCGTAGCCTTGCGCGGGGGACAGCAGCGTGAGCGTTCGCACGCGATGGGCTTGCAGCTTGGCAGCGCCAGCGGCCATGATGCAGCCCAGTGAATGCCCCACCAGATGCACCTGATCAACACCCAGTTGATCGAGCCAAGCCCAGAGCACTTGACCATAGTCTGCTGCAGTGGGCTGTTCAACTTTCAATGCAGTACTGTCTGCATAGCCTGGGGCATCCCAAGCCAGCACATGGCCCAGCGCGGCATGCTGCAATTGCAGAGTCCAACTGCCTGAGCCTGAGCCAATTCCATGGAGCAGCACCAATGGCACACCACCAACCTCTGCGCGCGCTTGCCGATAGCGCACAAAGCCTTGGTGTGGCAAGGCGCAGCCCAGTGTGGGTGATGCGAGCATGCGGTCAAGAAGGCTCATGCGTTGTCGCTCAGCGCTTGAGTTTGGTTAAGGGCGAATCGGGCGGATAAACGGGCGTGATTGGTTTGGGTGAGCCAAGCATCACACACATGAGCGCATCTTCCTCGCCAATATTTCGCTCTTCTCGATACACACCGGGCGGCACAGAAATTAAATCGCGCTCCCCGAGCACAGCCTCCCAAGTTTGGCCGTCTTTCTCGCAAATCACCTTCATCTTGCCGCGCAAGACGAAAAACACTTCTTCCACATCGTAGTGAATATGGCTGGGGCCAATGTGGCCGGCTGGAATTACCATGGTTGAAAACGTGAAGTGCGCCGCGGGCACGGTGTTCACATCTTTGGCCACACCGGTGCCGCCCGTGCCCATGTAGCGCATTTGCGCGCGGCGGTACAAAGGGTCGTAATCGGCTTGGAATTTCAGGGCATCCCAGTCGTAGCGGCGCGTGGCATAGCGCGCCACGCGGCTTTCCATCCATTGCTCGAAACTCTGGCCGCTAGCCGCCATCAATGTTTTTTGCGTCTCGGCCTCCGGCGGAATTTGCGCATCCATCAGGCCGCGCTCGTTGTATTTCGCATCGTTGGCTGCTTGCATCTCAATTTCTCCTGTTCAGTTCATCACATAACCGCCGTTGACCGGCAAGATTTGCCCGGTCACAAAACCTGCTGCTTCACTGAGCAAGAAGGTGACGGCGGCTGTGCAGTCTTGCGGCAGTTGCTCGCGCGCGATGGCGCGGCCATTTTTGTATTGCTCGTGCCGCGCGGCAGGCACGTATTCTGTGGACTCGCCCACTACCAAGCCCGGCGCAATCGCGTTCACCGTGATGCCGTCTGCGCCCAGCTCGCGCGCCATGCTGCGCGTCATACTGATCACCGCGCCCTTGCTGGCCACATAGGCCATCAAGCGCGGCGCGCCCCACAGCGCCGTATCAGACGCAATATTCACCACGCGCCCCACGCCGCCGGCTTGCACGCTGGCCTTCAAATGTGCATGCGCCGCTTGCGTCACGAGCCACACGCCTTTGATATTGACTTGCATCACGCGATCAAACATGTCCTCTTGCAGCTCGCCTATGAGCTTGCCGCCCGAATTGGTGATCGCTGCGTTGTTGATCAGGCCATCGAGCCCGCCCAGCCACTGCACGGCCTCGGTCATACCGGCTTGCACCGAGGCTGAGTTGCTCACCTCCATGGTCACAAAGTGCGCTTGCTCACCTAGCTCACGGGCCAGCTGCTGCCCGCGCTCTGCCAACACATCGGTGATCACCACGCGCGCGCCAGCCGCCAGGCATGCGCGTGCAAACGCCTCACCCAAGCCACGCGCCGCTCCCGTGATGAGGACTCGGCGCTGATTTAAAACCGCGAGATGCTGTTGCGTCATAGTTAGATTGATTTACAAAAGAAACAATGTTTCGTTAGTGAATAAATTATGACATAATTCTATCTAGGGTGCAAAGAGTTTTTTACACGAAAAGATCAGAATACTCCATCGTGTGGAACAAATGAACCGGAGATCAGCATGGATTTAGGCATTGCAGGCCGCTGGGCCTTGGTGGGTGGTGCGAGCAAAGGCTTGGGTTTTGGCTGTGCTCAAGCGCTCGCGCTAGAGGGCGTGAATGTGATCATGGTCTCACGCGGGCGTGAAGCACTCGAAGCATCTGCTTCTAAATTGATAGCACTCTGCGGAGATTCTATGCCGGGTAGAGGCCTAAAAATGCCTGAAGTTGTCACGGTGGCCGCCGATATCACCACCGCAGAAGGTCGTGCGCAAATCTTTGCTGCGCGCAAAGATTTCGATATCGTCGTCACCAACGCTGGCGGGCCACCGTCCGGTGATTTCCGCAATTGGGATCGGGCTGCTTGGCTGGCCGCGCTGGATGCCAACATGCTCACCCCCATTGAGCTGATCAAGGCCACGGTAGATGGCATGGCCGCGCGCGGCTTTGGCCGCATCATCAACATCACCAGCAGTGCGGTGAAATCGCCGATTGATATTCTGGGCCTGTCCAACGGCGCGCGCAGCGGCCTCACCGGTTTCATCGCTGGGCTGGCGCGCTCTGGCATCGCCAACCAAGGCGTGACGATCAACAACCTCTTGCCCGGCATTTTTGACACCGACCGCCTGAAAAACAACTTTGCAGCGCAAGCTGCCAAAAGCGGCCAAGCCGCAGACGAAGTCAAAGCCAACCGCGTGGCGCAACTGCCCAACAAGCGACTGGGCCATCCCGACGAGTTTGGCAGCACCTGCGCCTTCCTGTGCAGCCAGCAAGCGGCCTACATCAATGGCCAAAATATCTTGATCGATGGCGGGAGCTATCCAGGCGCGTTTTAAGTGCGCAGTGCTCAAGCAGCCAAGCGCTGCAAAGCGACCAAAGCATCGCGCCAGTTGCCGCCCGCTTCCACCTCTTTCAATTGCACCGGCCCGCTGTCCAGCCAGCGCGCTGCAAACAGCATGATCGTGCCGCTGCTTAAGCAATGCACCAGCACGCCCACGTGCAATTGCTCGCCTTCTCCCTCGCACAGCACACGCACAATGGAGCTGCCCGTTGGCAGCAGCGGTATGCCCAAGCGCACTGGCGAGGAGAATTTGCTGCAATGCGTGGTTCGCCAATGTTGAGCGGGGGAATCGCTGATGCGTTGCACTTGCACTGCAGCGCACAACTGCTGGCCATGCGCGGCCAACACCACCAGCCGATCTTGCGCATCCAAGCTGGCGGCAAAGCTTGTGGCCTTCAGGCCTGTGGGTAAGAGCTGGCCAGGGTCTTGTTGGTTCTGTGATGCACGTGAGAGATTCCAAACGCAGCCGTCGGGCCCAATCGCAAAGCTTTCCTCCCGGCCATCGGCCTGCAGCACCAAAGTGCCGTTCCAGCGCACGGGATGCGCGGATGCTTCCTCGTGAATCAAGGATGAGTCGTTGTCGCAGGCTTCAATTCCGGGGGCGTGGGGGGCAAGTAGCATGGCAAGTATCCAATCAAAACAGCAATGCCACTGAGTTTGCCCAAGAGCTAAACTAAAGTCTTCATAATTGGGCTTAAAAATCCTGAAAAATAAGCCTTTTGCGCACATGAACACCCTTTTGGCCTTCGGCCCTTTCCAATTACTCACCCATGAGCGGCGCTTGCTGCGCGAAGGGCAGCAGTTGCTGTTGGGTGCGCGTGCTTTTGATGTGCTGCTGGCCTTGGTCAATCATGCCGGGCAAATGGTGAGTAAAGACCAACTGTTCGATTGGGTCTGGCCAGGCCGGGTGGTCGAAGAGAATAATTTGCAGGTGCATGTGTCCACCTTGCGCAAGCTTCTTGGCACCCAGTGGATTGCCACCGTGCCGGGGCGGGGCTACCGCTTCACGGGCCAGGTGCTGCGCGATGCGCCCACGGCGCAAGCCAGCAGTACACTGCCATTGCAAGCTAGCAGCCGCCACAGCATTGCGGTGTTGCCCTTTGCCAATACCAGTGGCGATGTGGGGCAAGAGTATTTCTCCGATGGCATCGCAGAAGATGTGATCAGCCACCTCACGCGCTCTTCCTGGCTCTTGGTGGTGGCGCGCAACTCATCGTTTACTTACCGCAGCAGCCCCGCAAGCCCCGTGCAAATTTGCAACGAGCTGGAAGCGCGCTATTTGGTCACAGGT
>JAYVJQ010000318.1:0-6367 GCA_043769055.1 Allobrachymonas sp. | reverse complement strand
GGTACTTGGATAGGGCCAATCGGTCGACATCACCTGCCGCATTTCTGTCGGCGGCATTAGGGATGAAATCGAATCAACAATTAACGATGACATAGCCTTAATTTAATAGCATGCTGCGTAGATTCTATGACGGCTTGTGACTGATTTGGCTTAAAGTCCTTTGCCTCGCGCAATATCCATCACCAGCCGGGTTGCCAAATACAGTCGCGCTTCGATCGTCCCCAGCAGCACGTATTCGTCGTCGGCGGTGTGACCTCCAAACCCTTGCAAGCCAAAGCGCTCGATCACTGGAGCTTGAGTTTTCAATGCGGCGAATGCTGCATCCGTGCCACCGCCTTCGGGTTGATCGTCAACCTCCAGCTGGCGACCCAGCTCTGCATAGATGGTTTGGGCATGTGCAGCCAGTTTGCGGTTAGCGGCGGTGGCTTCCAAAGGCGGGCGACGGCGCTCAAAATTGACGGTGACTTTGGCTTGCGGCAGAAGCTGAGTTTTGGCTTTTTCGCGCACCGTGGCCTCAATGCCGGCATAGTCTGCCACGCGAATCACGCGCACATCGGCCTGCGCGGTGGCATATGCTGGGATGACGTTGCGGTTGGTACCGGCTTGCGAGACAGTCCAGTTGAGTTTCAAGCCTTTGTCATTTTGCGATAGATCGCGCATTTGCAAAATTTGGTGTGACAACTCATACAGCGCATTGACCCCACGCTCGGGTGCAACGCCTGCGTGCGAAGCACGGCCTTCCACCTTGAGTTCAACAGAAGCGATACCGCTGGTGGCCAGCGAGAGTTTGTCGCTGTGTGTGCGGGTGGCCTCAAACGACAGCACAGCATCATGCTCGCTGCCAGCCTTGGTCAGCTCTTCGCGTGAACCGGGCGAGCTGATCTCCTCATCCCCATTGACCAGCACGGTCAACGTGCCGTATTCGTTGAAGTTCAAAGCGCGTAGCATCGCCACGATGTGGACGATCATGGCCACGCCTTGTTTGTCGTCAGAGATACCCAGACCGTAAGCTTTATCGCCATCAATGCGAAACGGCTGCTTGGCCGCCATGCCTTTCGGGTACACCGTATCGATATGCGCAATCAGCAAAATCCGCTTCGTGCCAGTGCCCTTGAACGTGGCCTTGACCATGCGACCAATTTTCTCGGGAGTATCCATCATGCGGTAGTTGGTGGCTTCTTGCGGCTCGATAAACTGTATTTGTCCGCCCAGCGCGCGCAGCTTGTTGCCCAAGAGTTCTGTAGCTTGCGCAATGCCTTCATGATCTCGACTACCCGTTTCAATGTTCACAAACTCTCTGAGTGAATCGAGCAAGGGCTGCTTTTGCGCGGCGGCTGCACTGAGCACAGCGGCTTGAGGAGCAGGCGCTACCTGAGCCTGGGCCGAGCCTGTCAGCAGCACAAAACCAGCCGCAAAATAAGGCAATAAACTGCGCATCGTCATGAATGTCTCCTAGTGATGTGATGGACTACACGATTTGGTAAAAAACGAGATCACTTACTTTTGATGCTGCCATCATAGGTAACTGAAGTAGACATCAATTCACCCCAACCGCGCCTTAAAAAACCCCATCGTCCGCTCCCAAGCCAGTTTCGCTGCAGCAGCATCAAATCGCGGAGTCGTGTCGTTGTTGAAGCCGTGCTGCGTGCCAGCGTAGATGTGCGCTTCGTGTTTCGCGCCAGCGGCTTTTAATGCGGCCTCATAGGCAGGCCAAGCGGCGTTAATGCGTTCGTCGATGCCGGCGAAATGAATTTGCAATGGGGCTTTGACTTTTGCTGCTTCTTCGGCTGCGGGATGGTTGCCGTAGAAAGGCACGCCGGCTGCTAAATCGGGCAGGCGGGTGGAGAGGAAGTGCACCATGCCGCCGCCATAGCAAAAGCCGACCGCGCCGATTTTCGTAGTCACGTCGACTCGGGCTTTGATCGCGGCGTAGCTGGCCAGAAAGTCGTTGCGAATTTTGGCTTGGTCTAGTTTGGCAAATTCGGTGCGGGCTTTGTCTTCATCCCCGGGGTAGCCGCCTAGCGCCGTGAGAGCATCGGGGGCGATGGCAACGTAGCCATCGAGCGCGATGCGGCGGGTGATGTCTTCGATATGGGGGTTGAGACCTCTGTTTTCGTGAATCACGAGCACAGCGGGGAGTTTGCCGCTCGCGTTGGCGGGCTTGGCCACATAGGCTTTGATGCTGCCCGAGCCATCGGGGGAGGCAATCGTGATGGTTTCTGTTTTCAAGCGCGCATCATCTTTAGGAATGATTTGCGCGGCAGCGAAATTGGGCTGCAAGGAGGCGAGGATGCCAACAGCCGTGAGCCCGCCGACAGCGAATTTTTGTGCGCGATCGAGGAAACCCCGGCGGTCTAAATCGCCATGCACATAGGCATCAAACAGGATGAGTAGCTCTTGATCGAAATCGGCGGCGGTGAGGCGGGAGGTAGGGGTGATGGGGGTCATGGTGCGCTCCTGTTGTGTGGTGTGTAGATTCTCAGAATACAGACAAGTTCAGGTTTCACGTCTGGTGAATACCCTGCTGCTTAGATGGGGGATGAGCTGGATGCCTGATTGCTTCATGCAGGCTATCTGAGCACAAAATATAAGCAAAAAAGCCAAGTAGCCGGGAAGAAATATGCGCGGAATGCTACGAAATTAATAGTTATCAAGGCTTTGCAAGTAAACGCAAATAATCAGGATGCAGGCTGATGTCGTTGTGCCCCACGCCCTCGATCACGGCTATGCGTCGCAAGGCAATAGGTGCAACGTCAAATAAACGTTGCGTGCTCCAGGCAGGAATGACTTCATCGCGCTGCGCAGCAATGATGAGCACCGGCACGCGGCTTTTTGCCACATACTGCATCGAATCGAAATGATCTTTCAGCAGCCAGCGCACGGGAATCCAAGCAAACTGTCCTGCTGCCACATCGGCAATGCTGGAATATGGCGTGATGAGCACCAAGCGCTGCACGGGGCGCTGGCTGCCCATGTATGTGGCCACGCCAGAACCTAAGCTGCGCCCGATCACGATGATGTGGCTGTGCTGCTGCGCCACCCGCGCGTGCAGTGCAAGCGCATCGGCATACAAAGCCTGCGCACTGGGCTGGCCTTGGCTGCCGCCAAAGCCTCGGTAATGCAGGGCATAGAGAGCCGCATCGGGAAAGGCTTGCGCCAGTTGCGGCAAGCTGGCTGAGACATCCTCCGCATTGCCGCCGAAATAGATCACCGCTTGCTGGGATGCTTTGGGCAAGTGAGACACTTTCAGCGCCAGCCCATTGCTCATCACATCCATGACGGGAGTGCTCTGCAGGTTGCGCGGCTGAGGGTGGTAGATCATGGCACGCTGGCTGAAGTAGAGGATTGCGCAGACGAGCAGATAGCTGCCAATCAGCAAGGCTGCAATGAATTTGAGCGATGAGAGCATGCGCCGATCATAAACAGACATATCAGGCTGGCACAATCGCATTTTTTAGCACTGGAGAGCAGACATGGCAATGGATGTGATTGACTACGATATTCGCGGCGCAGAGATGCAGTTTGTGGAGATTGAGCTGGACCCCGGTGAGGCAGCGATTGGTGAGGCGGGCTCGATGATGTTCATGGATGCGGGCATTGGCATGGACACCGTGTTTGGCGATGGCGCGGCGCAAACCGGCGGCATTTTTGGCAAGCTGCTGGGCGCTGGTAAACGGTTGGTGACAGGTGAATCGCTGTTTACCACCGTGTACACCAACCAAGCGCAGGCCAAGCAACGCGTGGCGTTTGCTGCGCCCTACCCTGGCAAAATTTTGCCCATGAATCTGCGCGAGCTGGGCGGCACGCTGCTCTGCCAAAAAGATGCGTTTTTGGCAGCGGCGCGCGGCGTGAGTTTGGGCATTGCATTTCAGCAAAAAATGAGTGTGGGCTTTTTCGGCGGCGAGGGCTTCATCATGCAAAAGCTCGAAGGCGATGGCTTGGCCTTTGTGCATGCGGGCGGCACGGTTGTGAAGCGCGATCTTGCGCCAGGGCAGACGCTGCTGGTCGACACGGGCTGCGTGGTGGCCTACACGCCCAATGTGAATTTTGAAATTCAATATGTTGGCAAAATCAAAACTGCACTGTTTGGCGGCGAGGGCTTGTTTTTTGCCAAGCTCACGGGGGGTGCAACAGGCGGCACGGTGTGGCTGCAAAGCCTGCCCTTCTCACGCCTTGCCAGCCGAGTGTTTGCCGCAGCACCACAGCGCGGTGGCAGCCGAGAGGAAGGCTCGATCCTCGGCGGCACTGCGCTGCTTGGAGGCGGCCTCGTGGGTGGATTGTTTGGCGGGGATGATGAATAATCTGCTGTGTAGACACTAAGAGGAGACAAGCATGACAAGTAGCTTTCACAGCACGATTGACACCACCGTGCCACGCTCGCCCGATCTCACAGCGCTGAAAAGCTTTGCGGAGTTTTATCCGTTTTATTTGACGGAGCACAACAACCGCACCTGTAGGCGATTGCACTTCGCGGGTACGTCGTTGTCATTGGGGTGTTTGTTGATGCTAGTTTCAACAGGTAATTTTCTGTGGTTGCTCGCAGGATTGCTCTGCGGCTATGGCTTCGCGTGGATTGGACATTTTGGCTTTGAGCACAACAAGCCCGCTAGCTTCAAGCGCCCGCTGTATTCCTTCATGGGCGATTGGGTGATGTACAAAGATATTTTGACGGGCCGGATCAAGCTCTGAACACATTCACATGGCAGGCTCTCCCGCTTTTGCGCGCATTGAGCGCGATGTGCTGCGGATGGTGGACAGCATTCCAGTGGGCCGCTTCAGCACCTTCGAGATGATCGGCGCGGCGATTGATGTGCCCGCGCGGCATGTGGCTTATATCCTCTCGCGCCAAAGCGATGCAGCGCGCGCCGCGCATCCTGTGCATCGCGTGCTGGGCAAGTTGGGCAAGCTGCCGGCCAAGCCTGCGAATCTTGCGCAGCTCTTGCAAAGTGAGGGGCTGCACATAGCGGGGCAAGCTGTGCAGGATCAGCACTTGTGCTACGCGCCGCAAGCAACTACCGCTGTAATTGCTGAGCCGAGCAAAGTGCGCGTGGAGCGCACCACGCGGCCTGCCGAGCATCGCCGCAGCGCGCAAGGCGAGCCTGCGCTCTCAGAGCTGCGTGGCTTGGGGCCAGCTTCGGTGGAGATGCTGAAAAGCGTGAATATTCGCAGCACCAAGGCTTTGCGGCAGGCAGATCTGTATGCGGTATATGCCAAGATCAAAGCGAAGCATCCGAAAACCAGCATCAATTTGCTCTACGCCATGATGGGCGCGGTGGACGATGTGGATTGGCGCGTGATTGCGCGGGAGCGCAGGAGCGAGGTGCTGATGCAGCTAGATGATCGCGGGCTGCTTTGAAGAGCCGTGCCTGTGAAAATTAATTGGGTTCTGACCCCAATTAATTTACCCCAATTAATTTAATCAACGAGGGAGAGTTCGCGCAGCTTCTCGGCGGTGGTGGTCTCGAAGCCGAAGAATTCTAGATAGGCGGGGATTTGCTCGTAGAGCATGTCGGTGCCGATTTGGGTGCGGCAGCCGCGCTCTTGGGCGGCGGCGAGAAAGGTGGTGACCTCGGTGGCCATGACGACTTCGCCAACGAAGGTATGTGCACCCAAGCGGCTCACATCCACCGGGAGCGGATCACCGGCTTTCATGCCCAGCGGCGTAGCGTTCACCACCAAATCAAAACCTGCGGGATCGTTGCTGCCTGTGCTCACGCTTATATTGGGGAAATTGGCGCGAATGCGTTCGGCCAATGCTTGCGCGTTTATCTCATTCAAGTCATACAAGGCAAGCTCACCAATGCCCACGCCTGCGAGCGATGCCGCAATCGCGCTGCCCACGCCGCCTGCTCCTACGATGAGTGCGCGCTTGCCCAAAGCTGCAAAGCCCTTGCGCTGCATGCCGCGCACAAAGCCTTCGCCATCAAACATATCGCCAACCAAGCGGCCATCAGCACCGCGCTTAACTGCGTTACACGATCCGGCCACACGCACCGCAGGACTCACTTCGTCAAGAAGCTCCAACACGCTCACCTTGTGCGGCATGGTGATCAGCGCGCCGCGCATGTTTTCTAGCTTGAAGACGCTGGGTAAAAACTCTGCGAAATGCTCTGGCTTGCAGCCCATGGGCGTGACTATGGCATTGATGCCCGCTTGCTCGAAATACGGGTTGTAGATGAGCGGCGCTTTGAAGCTGTAGGTGGGCCAGCCGATGTGCGCGATGAGTTCAATATTGCCGTCGATGCGCATTGTGATGTATTTTTAAGCGGGCGGATTCAAGTACGAAGTGCGTCAGTGGGTAGTTTAATCGCAGTCATTGGCAGCCCATAGAACACCTCATGAGGTGTTTTGTAGCCCAAGCACTTGC
>JAYVJQ010000317.1:0-5018 GCA_043769055.1 Allobrachymonas sp. | reverse complement strand
CAGCTCACCATACCTTGCGAATCACCATGCATCGCTGAGAGCAAGAGCGTCAAGCTGTATTTCAACAGTTTCAACAATACCCGCTACGCGGGCATTGACCACGGTGCAGCGCTGGTACGCGAGGCGATTGCTTTGGATATAGGCGCAGCTACCTCAGGCAAGCCACGCGGCGAATCGCGTGTGGGCGTGAAGCTGCTCACAGCCGAGCAATTTGCAAACGAAAAGCTCCAAGAGCTGCAAGGCACGCAGCTTGATCGCTTGGATGTGGAATGCACGCAATACACACCAGCACCTGAGCTACTGACTGCGCAATTCAATGAGCAGCCCGTCACCGAATCGCTGGTGAGCCATTTACTCAAAAGCAATTGCTTGGTCACAAACCAACCCGATTGGGGCAGTGTGCAGATCAACTACAGCGGGTCGCAAATCGATCAAGCGGGCCTGCTGAAATACATCGTGAGTTTCCGCAATCACAATGAATTTCATGAGCAATGTGTGGAACGCATTTACGTGGACATTTGGCAGCGCTGTAAGCCCACGACGCTCTCGGTTTTTGCGCGCTATACGCGGCGCGGCGGTGTCGATATCAACCCATTTCGCACGAGTCATCCACAGGCGTTACCACTCTTGCATCGTAGTGCGCGGCAGTAGCGTTTGATCTGTTTAGCTGCAGGTTGCTTGCAACCCGCTGACGTTGGCACGGGGCGTGCGATGCGCTACTGCGCACCCTGCGGCTTGGTTGGTACGCTAAAAATCAGACCCGACGACGACGCGGCACAACTTGCAACTGCGATTTAACCTGCAAAGCAGCTGTTGTCACCTGAATCGATTGCAGCGGCAAATCCACCACTTGATCAGAATGCCACACCCGCACTTGCACTGCACCATCAGGCACATTGTCAAACGTCACCACGCCTTCGGCATTGGTTTTAGCCGCCCACGGTGAATCGCTTACATACACAGAGCCGCGCATCGAACCATGTAAGAAGCAGCCCAGAGCCACAGCAGTTTGCGCACCGGGTTTGTCCATCGTCACATCTTGGAATTTTGCAGGTCTACCTTCATCTTTGCCTTGTAAGCGCAATTCAAAACCACCTGCATCTTTCGCAGATGCATAAGCCTCCGGCGTATTGGCAAACAGCGAAGTGGCCGGCGCGCCGCGCACATGATGATCCCAAGGATCGTTGTTCACAAAGCGCACTTTCGCGCCGCGCGCCACCAAGGTCACTGCGGGGATGAATTGCATTTTTTCATTCACCACAGTAGCCATCACGGGCAGCGATGTGGCAGCATTGCGCACCGTGGCATGCTGCAAGATGACCACGGCATCCTGTGCGGGTTTGCCATCACGATCCACCACCGTCACTTGCACAGGCCCAGCCAAGGCTAGAGAGCAGAATAATGAACAAAATAGGCCAGTAGCCGGGAAGAATACTGCGCGAGGTGCTATTGATTTCATAGTAACTCCAAAAATTCATTTAACCGTAATGATCTCACGATGCATGGGTGCGAGCAAGGCCAGCAAGCGGTTTTGCGCGCTAAATGCAATGCCGCGCCGATTCATGCTGATTTGCAGCACCTCCACTAGCGCATTGAAATCACTGCGCTTGATGTCCATCTCGCTGTGCGCCAGCTTCATATCTGGCCCTTTGTATTGGCATGGCCCACCGCTGACTTGGCAAATTTGATCGCCCAGCGATTTTTTGAATGCCTCTTGATTGGTTTTTTCAAAGAAGGGTTTCATGCGCTTATCCGCTTGCAAATCGCTCCAGAAATCATCCATCAATAAAGCAATGCCAGCGCGCTCGCCAAAGGCTTTGTAAATGCTGTTATCGGCCTGTGCGGGCAAGGCAAGCAGGCTGAGTGCTGCGCAGAATGCCAAGAGAAATTTTTTCATGATTGACCCTTAAAAAACCACTTGGGCAGAAAGATAAGCACCCGTCTGGCGGCGCTTGGCCGTGGTGGCGGGCACGATGAGGCCCAAGTCCACATAAGCCAAAGTGAGCGAGAGATGCTTGCTCGGTGCCCAAGCGATGAACACATCCTTCCAATCGCTAGAACGCAGGCCATCGCCTAGGCCAGCGGCATTACCTGCAACTTGGAGGCGGTTAGACATTTTTCGGTATTCCGCACCGATGGCCAGATTATTTCTGAGCAGAACCGCCACAGAGACTTCAGGCAACAACTCATAGCCCTGCTTCGCGCCGCCCAGTGTTGCGCCAAATCCTAGCAAGCCATTTTGATTGGCCTTGGAAGCGCGCAAAGTGCCATTGACCAAAATGCCTTGCCCTAAAAACAGCTTGGTGGCGCTTACATAGGCATCCACGCCGCTGCGCTTTGCGCCCAATGCGGTGAGCGTGGCGTCCAGCCCTGTAGAGCCGAGCGATTTGAATTGCAAGCCCGCTGCGATTTGCGGCATGAGGGAATCGCTGTCGAGCACCGCATCTCCTGCCAACTTGACTTTGATGCCCACAATGTCTTGCTTGAGGTGCAGGCCGGGTATGCCCAACAAAGTGCCGGTAATGCCCGTATCGAGGTCTTGTTTGGCAAGACTCAATTCCACCCGATCATTCCAGCCCAGCACTGCCCCATACGCGCTCAAACCGTAATCGGTGGTGCTCACGCGGCTGGCATGCGCTGAAAAACCAATTTCACCTTGCGTGGCCTGCGTGCCAATCACCGCCCACGGCGAGATGCCGCCGCCAGCTGCGCCCTCCACCGTGCTTACGCCGCCTGTGAGCAGCAGCTTTCCGGTGTCAGATAGGCAGATAGCCGGCATAAATGCTGCGCTAAATGCTATCAATAAAGAAGCAGCCGTGCGCTGCTTGAAGCGCTGAATTGGCAGATGAGTCAATCGATGTTGCACCATATATCGTCCTAGAAATGTCTTGTGTATCTATTACGAAGCAAGTCAGCTTTTGGATGCATGGCAAAAAATTTTTGAATCCAGCGCGCCCACGTAGCCGTATAGCGAGGGTATGAGCATTGATTGACTTGCTCTATTGCTTCAGGAGTCTTGATGAACTTATCTTCTATCCGCCGTGCTTTGGCGCTTGACTGGCGCTGGGACAGAGCTTGAAAACCTGTTTGATGCACCGTCTGCCCTCCTGGGCAGACTTCGCGCCGAGCACGCTGCTTTTGGCAGTGGCGCTCGGCGCTTTTTTCTGCACATCGGCGGCTGCGCAGAGCGTGCAGCAAGGCATGGCAATTTATCAAGCCAAATGCAGCGCCTGCCACAGCGTCGATGAATCCCGCGTAGGCCCGGCACATTTTGGCGTGTTTGGCCGCCGCGCAGGCCAAACGGCTGAGTATGAATATTCCGAGGCGTTGGCCAAGAGCAAAGTGGTATGGAACAAAACCACGCTCAATGCTTGGCTCACTGACCCTGAGAAACTGATTCCCGGCCAAAGCATGGGTTATCGTCTCTCGTTGGCGCAAGAGCGCGCCGATGTGATTGCGTATTTAGCAACATTAAAAAAATAGTTTGATTTCATCAATTCAACATGAGTGCATCATGAACACCTTTCCTCAAGACCAAATTTTGATGGGCTATTTAGAGCGCATCGCCCGGCAAGATCAACTTGCTCTGCGCGAGCTATATGACGCGACCAGCAGCAAGCTCTACGCCATTGCCATGCGCGTGGTGGGCAATGTGGCACATGCTGAAGATGTGCTGCAAGAGGCGTATCTCACCATTTGGCGCGTGGCGGGCGATTACAAAGCCCCGCTCAGCCCACCCATGGTGTGGCTGGGCGTGATTGTTCGCAGCCGAGGGCTTGATTTCTTGCGTCGCCGCAGGGCAGAGCGCTCGTTGGCAGGCCAGCCGATTGACGACATGCTGAGCGACACCCTCGCCTCGGATATTGAAACCCCCATGGACACGAGCGAGGCCAGCGAGCAAGCCTGGGCGCTGCATGAATGCTTGCGCAAAATCGAGCCCAAGCAGCGCGAGGTGGTGACGATGGCTTACTTCCGCGATTTGAGCCACAGCGAGCTCGCCCAGCAACTCAAATTGCCGCTGGGCACAGTCAAAACTTGGATGCGCCGCAGCTTGGAGCAACTGCGCTCGTGTATGAATCGCTTTGCCTGAACGGTATCAACATCATGAACTTAGGCCAACACCCCGAACTACTCG
The DNA here is from genome assembly GCA_043769055.1 of Allobrachymonas sp. Lineage (GTDB taxonomy): Bacteria > Pseudomonadota > Gammaproteobacteria > Burkholderiales > Burkholderiaceae_C > JANMDU01. Next base: position 883 of record JAYVJQ010000317.1, on the reverse strand, counting down.
ACAAATTAGCCGCGCGCTATGCGGTGGGCATACTCAAGGGCGGTGCGCGCCGCCGCTTAGAAGCGCAAGCGCGGCAAAGTGCTGCCGTGCGCGCCCGCCTCTTGCTTTGGCAAGAAAGGATGCACTCGATGTTTGAACTCCAACACCAATCCCCGCCCCACACGACCAGTCAGTTGCACAACGTCTGGAAACGCATCGAAAACTCCTTGGCCTCCTTACCTAAGGTGGTTTTAGACCCCTCTGCTACTTGGCCGCCACTTGCCCAAGCAAAGCAGGCTTTAGAAGCTCTGCGCCGCAAAGCCATGTATTGGAGCGCCGCAGCCATCACGGCAGGCTTGGCTGCCCTCGTGGGCTGGGGTTTGCAATTGCAAACCACTGATCAGCTTGCTAATAACCGCACCCAGTTGGCCCAACTCCAGCAGCAGCTCCAAGCGCAGGCTGCGCGCCAGCAGGTGGAATACGTGGCTGTGCTGGCCGATGAAAAATCCTCTGCCACTGTGCTCGTGACCTTCGATGCCGATAAGCAGCGCATGATTTTGCAGCGGGTGAGTAATTTCCAAGAAGATGCTGATAAGAGTTTGCAGCTGTGGGCCGTGCAACCCGGCCAAGCGCCGCAATCGCTGGGCTTGCCCGGCGCTGGCAAAGAAATGCGCTTAACCACTTCAGCCAATCTGGTGCGCGGTGCGGCGGTGCTGGCCATCAGCTTGGAGCCCAAAGGCGGCGCGCCTGCGGGCAGTGGCCCCACCGGGCCGATTTTGTTCAAGGGGCAACTGCTCAAGACAGTTTTGTAAACAGTTTGACCCGTTTTGCATCTCAAAGCGCTCGCGCCGCGTAAGCTGGGTATGAACTATGCCGCGCCAGCCACTTGGGGCGCTTCGGTGTT
>JAYVJQ010000316.1:0-3974 GCA_043769055.1 Allobrachymonas sp. | reverse complement strand
CTATCAAACCAGCTTTTCAGCGTGTCTTCATTCACATCGGATAAGGCCAGCGCCATCAGTGGATAAAGCACGCCCGGGCGCGTGTTGCCCTGCCCTCTCTGTTTCTTTTCGCCACCGGGTACAGCCATCGCTTCAAGGTCAGCACGATAGCGGGGCTTGAAAGCATCTTTGCGCTTGGGCTTGCCTTCGCTCAGGTAGCGCGGCCAAACATCACCCACGGTCACGGCGCGGGCAGTAGCAGCGGCAATATCAGCAGCTTTAGCCGCATCTTGTTGACGCTCCAGCTCGCGGGGGTCTTGCTTGTCGCTTTTGACGGTCTTTGCAAGGGCGCGGGCTTCAGTGCGGGCGGCCTCAATACTCCACGCTCTAACATCCCCAATGGTGCGGCGTATGGTTTGCCGATTCAGCTTTGCCTCAAACACAAACGCTTTAACGCCTTGGGGATTTTTTGCACTGATAGGCGTTGCTCGCACGCGCAGGCCGGGCGCTTTGGTGTCGCGCAAAAACACTTGCAGTTTGTCAGCAGGGCAGCTCAGGCGCTCGATTAACCCAGCGGTCAAGTCTTGCGCTTCGCTCAGGTCTGGTGCATCGCTCTTTTTTGGTCTTGCCATCGTCGCCCCCGTATTCATGTAGCCGCCATGTAGCCACCATGTAGCCACTTTCACCCTATTTAGGGAAATATCAATCAACACTCAAGCTGGTTACTTGCTCAGTACTAGACTCGTAACCTGTTGATTTGTATTGATTATATGACGTTAATCAACAATGACGAATATGCGAATTCTCACATTCGTAATGAGAAGGTCGGGTGTTCGATTCATCTCTCCGGCACCAATTCCAAAAAAGCCCTGATTCGCAAGAGTCAGGGCTTTTTTTGATACGTATTGACTGCTAATATGGCGTAATGAATACCCCATTGATTGATCTCAGTTCTCTACGCAAAGCACTTGAGAAGCTGATTGAGGCGATTCAATTTTGGCAAGCACTCGCTGATGAAGCGCCACTCAAGCCCCATTTGCGCTCTTCAGTGATTCAAAGTTTTGAGTTCAGCTACGAGCTGTCTGTGCGTGCGATGCGCAGGGTTTTAATCGAACGCTCCGAATCTGCCGATCTCATTCGAGATTTGAGTTTCAATGATCTTCTGCGCAGCGCATTAGACGCGGGCTTCCCCATTGAAATCAATGCTTGGCGTCGCTGGCGCGAGATGCGCAACGGTACCAGCCACGCCTATGATGAGGAACGAGCGCAAGCAGTCGCCTTGGAGTCCGCTACATTTGCCAAAGATGCGACCCTATTGCTCGATTACCTCTATTTGACTAACGCCCCAGCAACTACGCAGGCTCCCCTCCTGCCTGAGTTGAAGCAAACCGATATCGGCACATGATGCAAGCCATAGCCATGAACCAACTACAGAATATTGCGCTGCAAGCGCAGCACTTGCAATGCGTCTGCGATATTTTGCATCGGGTGATTCAAGCATCGCACACATCTGCAAGTGAGCAGCAAAGTTTGCAGGCGTGGGTGTTTGGCTCTCGCGCCACTGGGCATGCCAGGCCTTATTCAGACCTGGACATTCTGATTTCAAGCCCCAAGCAACTCGATTGGCAAACGAGAGTTGATTTAACCGATGCCTTTGAAGCCAGCGCTCTTCCATTTCGCGTCGATGTGGTGGAAGAGGCGCACCTTGCGCCTGGTATTGCGCCAAGAGTGATGGCAGAGCGGATTCGGTTGATTTAAGCCTTCAGCACCATCAACTGCCGCAAATCATTGAGCGCCTGCTGGCAGAACTGTCCGGCCAGCTGAGTCAACTCCACTTCTGCCGTAATGCGCTCTTGGCCGCGATTAGCAGTCAAGCGGCCATCTTTCAGGCGGGTGAGCAGCTCGGCTTGCAACGCGGCGTGATCACGTGTGCCATCCAGCAGCGCAAGCACAGCGGCGTGTGCGGGCGAGATGCCTACTGGCTGGTGCAGCAAATTGGTCGCCCAGTTTTGGCCCAGCTCGGCTTGCGCGCGCGCCAGAGCATAAGCCACGGGCTTGGCTGAGAGCGGCACCGCGATGATTTCATCCAAACTGAGCTTGATCACGTTTTGCACAAGCAGATTCATCAGCTCCATGCCAATCGCATCGTTGATGGCTTCATCGGTGTTGGCGGCCAAGCCTTGCACGCTGGCTTTGAGTTGGGTCACGATGCTGCCAAAGCTAATCGAGCCGGGTTTGGCGGTCACGAGCACTTTGATCAACTCCAAAGACAAAGCGCCATTGACCCCTAAGCTGCGGCCAAAATTGTCTTTGTATTGCGCCAGCGGCAACTGGCCTTCAACGCCTTTGAACTCAGGATCAACAAACAGCGTGGTGCTCACGCTGAATTCGCGCATCGACTTGGGGCCTAGGCCACGATTGATCTGAGCCGCTTGCGCCTCGTGCACCAGCAGGGTTTGGCGGAAGGTGCGGTTGGTGAAGAAATCCATGTACTGCTCGGTGGCCAAAATATTGCCGCCTGAGAGCATGCCCAAGGTATCGCTGATGTCTTTGCCCAAGCGCTGCGGCGCCATATCTGACAGGCCCGCTTCGCCCAAATAAGCCAGCTTGCGATCACCCGCGAGCTTGACGAAATCACGGAAGTACATCGGATTGTTTTCTATCTCAAGGTACTCGTGATACAAATAATAATCTTCCGCGCGGGCGAGCTGAGCGGCTTCATCGCGCAGCAGCTTGCCATAGGTACTTTGCTCGGCGCTGATGTTTTTGATGTATTCCACAATCGCCTTGGCCTGCTGCAATTTCTCAGCGGGCGTGGGGCGGCTACTGGCATGAAACATCATCATCTCGCGAATCACTTCGCGGGTTTTCCAGCCGGGATAGACGTTGTAGCTCACATAGGCCACGCCCGTGGGCGAGAGGTGATCGCGCACCACATCAAGAATCGCATGACGCACGGCCTCGGGCACCCAGCTGAACACACCGTGGCAGACAATGTAGTCAAACTGCCCCTTGATCTCTGACTGCGCCTGAACGATGTCCAGCGCCTTCAATTCACAATTGGTGATGCCAGCTAGTCTGATGACCTCTTGGCCATGCTCAATTTCCACCTTGGAGATATCGAGCCCGACAGCTTGCACGCCAGGGTATTTGGCGGCCAGAGGAATCAAGTTGCCACCCGCTGAGCAGCCCAGCTCCAGCACGCGCGCATTGCGAAAATCAGGCGGGTTCAAGCCAAAGAGCTTGGCCATCACGGCCAGTTGCTCAGGCGCGCTTTGGGCAAACGGCTTGGACTGATAGGGCACGCTGTCGTAGGCATCGGCAATGGCTTGGTTGTGTGCATTGGCGCCAACATTTGCACCTATGTTGGCACCGGTTTGCACCTCCACGCTTTGCGCTGCGCCTGCTGGAATGGCTGACATATCTGAACTCTCCGCTGAATACTAGTTGTAAGCTTTGGCTTAGGCTTTGGTTTTTGGTGTAGCTTTAGCGGCAGGTGCAGCCGTAGATGCTCCTGTTTTAGTAGCACCCTGCGTAGTATTCGTGCCGGGTAATGGCGCTTTTTGGCTTAAAACTTCCGCTGCGGCAGGTGCAGCAGGCTTGGTTTCAACCTGCGTGGCTGCGGGTACCGGCGCGGCTGCTGATGTGGCCACCGTACCTGTGGCGCGTTTGGAGTCAGCCAATTTGTCCACCAAGCGGTTCAGATTGGACAGCGACACAAGGTGCGCATAAATCCAAGAGAGTTCGCCAGAGCGAAACACTTCCAATGCCTGCGCATCGGTCAGTTGCAAAAGCTTGCGCTCATCGACCACCATCAGACCATTGACCATGAAGCTCGTGCCATCAAACAAATCAGCCTTGGCATTCATCTCCATCAGCAAGCCCAGATCTTTCAGGCGCTGGCAGAAGCGATCGGTGCGCATGTATTCCACTTGGTAGCGATTCAAGAAATCCAGCGCGTTTTGCAAGAAAGGTGTGTTGTTGCCTTTGCTGTC
>JAYVJQ010000315.1:0-10402 GCA_043769055.1 Allobrachymonas sp. | reverse complement strand
ACTTGATGCGCGGTTTTTCACATACCCCTGCGCGCCACTCGTTGGCGCACGCAGGTGAGTAACCGACCTTGGTTGTCGTCTTGCTCTCCCAGCGAATTGGGTAAACGTCGGTGCGCCCACGAAACAAACGACGAAACAGAGCCACTTTTTCGTTTGTGGAGAGACGCGAGGGCTCCGGCTCAACTGCAGAGCGTGCTGCCTGCGCTGCGGGACGCCATTCAACGCCGTTCGCTTCTAGCAAAGCGACAAGACGCGCATTTTCTGCCATTAACTGGGTTAATGGATCGCGTTCACCCGTAAATTCGATCATTTTGATATCGTCATATTTGCATCGGGATTGTCTAGTACTATTTTGCGCTCAATTCTCATGTCAAAAAGACAGACGTTTGCAAGCGAATGATCCCTGTAGTGCTCTTAACGAACTATCAACTATTTGTGGGGAAAGGTACTCAGGGACATGCCAAATCATATGCAAAAACAGACAAAATGACTGGGGTTTTACATATGCAACGGGCAGACAATCACCAGCGAAGTGGGTTGACTTATCAAGCCTAAATATAGACTGGAGCAAAAACCGCACTCACGATACCTCAGTCGCAAATGTGCAAGTGAGGGATAAATTTGGGAGGCGGTGGAATCAAACGAGTCCGCTTGAGCAGCTTTTACAGGCTACATCCTTGGGGCAAAAAGGACTTGCTGGGCTGTCATGGGATCGTCTGAGAAAGAAAAATGGTGGCCTGGGGCGGAATCGAACCACCGACACAGTTGATGAGGCAAAACTTGAGTCTGGCATGCAGAACAAACAGTATTATTTTTTCCCGTAAGTCGAATCGTGATCGGGTTGTATAGTTTGGAATCGCATGAAATCTCCTTCGCGCGTGGCTGTCGCGCGTCTGGATTGGGTGATCCGTAAAGAGTACAAGGTGTCAATTCCTTTGATCAACTTCACGCTGGTGATCTTCTCCCACTTCAAACCTTGGTCCCTGTAGACCTGTTCCCAATTTAACTTCAACAATTTCTTGAACGTATCCAGCACGCGGTTGCGTTCAGTTTTATCCAGCTCGAACAGGTTTTTTTGAAACTCGGGGTTGTTGAGATCGAGCTTGACGAGCGGGTTTGACTGCGGAGTGACCATGGTTGACTTCATCGAAAAGCGTGTTCAGATCGGTGGCTTGTGGCGGATTCTTGGCTGTCCATTCCATGGCGGCTTGCAAAGACGCAGAGGCTTGCGGTTCATGCAGCCAACGCTCGTTTTCAGGAATCACGATGGCGGTACGCACAAACCATACGCCAGGCTCGCGCTCTTCAACGAGCACTTGCCTGCCTGCGTAATCTTTGCCTAAAGAGATTTGGCCATTGGCACCAATCATCTTCACGCTGGTTTTGGGTTCAATTGCTATTGCATTCATGGGGAGAGGTTACCTCATGCATATGCTCGGACGCGCCCGAGATTGCGCGAATATCGTGCGAATCTAAATTAGGATTGCACGATTTGAGTATACAAGAAACGCAATGCTCGTGCCAAGAACATGCAGATACGACATGCTGAAGCAAGCACAGCACCAAATCCCAGCAGATGTGTTGATGGCGTTTGAGAAAAAAGAAAAGCCCCGTTATCAAAAAAATAACGGGGCTTTGGATTGGTGGCCTGGGGCGGAATCGAACCACCGACACAAGGATTTTCAATCCTCTGCTCTACCGACTGAGCTACCGGGCCATTGCTTCGTTGCACAAGCAGCGAAGCCCTAAATTATAGCGTATCAGTTACGCTTGCTGCGGTTGATGTCCACTCCTAATTGCTTGAGCTTGCGGTACAGGTGGGTGCGCTCTAAGCCAGTTTTTTCGGCCACACGGGTCATGGAGCCGCCTTCTTTGGCCAGGTGGAACTCGAAGTAGGCTTTTTCAAACTCATCTCTAGCTTCGCGCAGGGGCTGGTCGAGTGTGAAGGTTTGCGTGGCTTGCGGGCCCATCTCGACTGGGGCTGGCAGGTTGTTGCCACCCGTCATGGCGGATTCGACCGTCAGTTCGGGCTTGGGTGGAGGTGCTGCGGCTTTGAGGCGTTCGCCTTTGGCCAAGGCATCGTTGACGGCTTTGAGTAGCTTTTGCAGCGTGATGGGTTTTTCGAGGAATGAATGCGCACCGATTTTGGTGGCTTCTACTGCGGTATCAATCGTGGCGTGTCCGCTCATCATGACCACGGGCATGGAGAGTAAGCCTGTTGCCGACCATTCTTTGAGCAGGGTGACACCATCTGTGTCGGGCATCCAAATATCAAGCAACACCAAATCGGGTTGCATGCTATTGCGTGCTTTGCGTGCCTGGGCAGCGTTGTCAGCGGTTTCAACCGCGTGGCCCTCATCGGTGAGAATTTCGGTGAGCAAATCCCGAATGCCTAGTTCATCATCAACGACCAGTATGTTTGCCATGTTGCCTGACTGTTATTAGTTGCTGTCTTCTGCCTTATGGGAAATGCCTGTGGCAGTTTTGCGACGTTTTGATTAAACCACAGGGAAGGACAAACTCACCTGCGCGCCGATCACGCGAGGGATCAGGGTTTTCTCTGTTTGTGTGTCGGTTTGTAAATTTGCGCCGGGCTCATCCAAGCGATTGCTCAGCTCGATGCGTGCACCATGTTCGTCAGCAATTTTTTTCACCACAGCGAGGCCCAAACCGGTGCCACGTGACTTGGTGGTGACGTAAGGCTCAAAAGCGCGCTGCAAGATATGTGGCGCAAAGCCTGTGCCACTGTCCAGCACAGTGAGGCGGACTCGGCGGCTGGTGGGGTTGAAGCGTGTGCGAATAATCACTTGCGCAGGCCGCCCGCTGTGCTCGGCCAACAAGCCACTGGCCGCCGTCAAGCTGGCGTCTTGAGCGTTTTGCAGCAGGTTGTGAATCACTTGGCGCAGCTGCTGCGCATCGGCGGGGATCATGGGGCAAGCCGGATCGATCTCAGGTGTGATGGGCACAGCAGCATTCTCAGGCGCATACAAAGACAGCACTTCACTGACCAATGCATTGAGATCGGTGGCTTTGAGTTCGGCACTGGGCAGGCGCGCGTAATCGCGGAACTCATTGACCAAGCGCTTCATTGCATCGACTTGATCAACGATGGTTTTGACCGAGCGCGTGAGCAGCGCATCATCGGGTGCTTGCAGTTTGCCTTGCAGCTTCATCTCGAGTCGCTCGGCCGAGAGTTGAATTGGGGTGAGCGGATTTTTAATCTCGTGCGCCAAGCGCCGCGCCACCTCGCCCCAAGCACGCGAGCGCTGAGCCGAGACGATTTCGGTGATGTCATCGAGCACCAGCAATCGCAAATTGCCCGGCAAGGCTGCGCCGCGCGCGATGATGCTGGTGGCTTTGTCGGCATCAGTGATGCTCATTCCAGACTGCGTACCCAACTCAAACGAATGCTGCCAATGATCAGCATGCACACCGCGATCACTGAAAAACACGCGGAATTGTTCTTCTACCTGAAGGCCAAAATCTTCCAGTCCTACCACCGTTTCTAAACGCTGGCCTATACAAGCGGCCAATGGCGCACGCAGCACACGCGTGGCGCCGGGATTGGCCTGCACGATCTGCCCTTGAGCATCCAGCACGATCACCGCTGCCGTAAGGTTGTCCAAAATCGTTTGCAAATTCGCGCGTGAGGCATCCAGCAGACCCATGCTGTCTTGCAACTGGGTGCGGGCATCCGAGAGCTGCTGCGTCATTTGTGCAAAGGAGCGGGTCAGGCCGCCCAGCTCATCTTGGGTTTGCAGTGCCGCCTTGGGCCGCAAATCGCCAGCGGCAACACGCGCCACGCCATCGGCCAACACCAAGAGCGGACGCACGAGCTGGTTGCCCAAGAGCACAGCGAGCAGCACCGCACCAAACATGGCTAAAAACAAGCTCAAAGTGAGCGTGGCCAAATACATATTGCGCAGGCCTTCGCGGGCCAACGCCCTTTGTTGGTATTCTTGATACGCCTCCTGCACGGCCAACGCATTGGCCACGAGCGCAGGTGGAATGACTTGCGTCACTTGCAAAAAGCGTGCATTGTCTGTGCCGCCTGTATTTCCGCCCATGCCACCTAGGCCGCCGATGCTGCCCATGCCCCCCACACCAGCACCCCCTCCAAGCCCCAAGCCAAAATTGCCCAAACCTGAGCTGATCAGCGCCATGGCTTTGACGCGCGCAACGCTGGGTGCAGCATCGGCATCCTTGGCTTGCGCCGCTTTGCGATCCGCCGCTTCCTCCAAACCTTCTACGGCGCTCACCACGCGCGCGCTGCGTACTTGGCGCAGTTGCGCGGCGCTGGGGCGCTCGGGGCTGAGTGCAAAGCGCGATTGCCCCGCGCTGCCCAGCACTTGGCCACCGGCGCTCCACACGATCACATCGGTCGCGCCAAGTTGCTCGCGTAGGCGCTCCAGCGCGAGAGGGCCGATGCTCGGGTTCTCGCCCAACTGCTGGGCTGCTGCGCGGGTTTTGGCGGCCAGATCGGCAGAGAGCGCATCCATCGTGTTGCGGCCTAGATTGATGCCTGCATCGAGCGCGCCTTCGACCTTCACATTGAACCAGCTCTCAATTGAGCGCGAGACGAATTGGTAAGACACCGTGTAGATCAGCATGCCGGGCACAAAGCCCACGAGTGCAAAAATCGCGGCGAGCTTGATCAGCAGGCGGCTGCCAAACTTGCCGCGCCGCACGCGCGAGACCAAGCGCCACACGACCCATGCAATCACGATCAAAAAAACCGCTGCTACAGCGAGGTTCAAATAGAGCAGCCGCTCGTAATACTGCTCAAAACGGGTTTGGTTATTGGTCGCCAGAGCCAGCAAAAACATCAGTACCGAGGCCACCGCCAGCATCGTGGCTGCGCCCAAGCTGAGCAACCAGCGCACTTGGGTATTGCGCCGCGCGAGTCTGCGCACCATAAGGCCAGACGAGGCCGCTTGCCCATTGCCAAACGCAGTATCGGTCACAGCATCGCCCATGCGGGCACTGGGCATCTCACTGGGCAGTGTATCTGGCGAAACGGGCGATTGCATGGCCATCCGTCAGTGCGATTCAGCGCTCAGGCCGCACGTTGCGCTGCACATTGATGCTCCAATCGCCATTGCCTGTGATACCAATTTGCATCGGGCGCGGTAACGCGGTGATATCCAGCCTGAAACGAAAATCAATGTTGTGACGCGAATCGGCATCAATCTCGCTGCTCTCGGCAATCTTCCAGCGTGCAATGCGGCGCACTGCAGCCAGCGCATCTTGCAGCTGGTCAAAACTTTGACTCAAGCTGGCCCCGCCAGATGCCTCCAGTGTGCCAGCACTCACATTGATGCGCCAGCGGCGCGTGAGTGGCTGATAGGCCAGGCGCACGCTGCGGGTGGCGATGGCCACATTTTTATCGTACCAATACCAGCGATCGCGCAGCACCTGAGCTTCTGCCACAAAGCTGATGGGAACGCCTTTTAGCAATGCTTCTTCAACGGCGGCAGACAATTCAAAGCGCAGCGTAGCGCTTAAGTACAGGCCATCAAAGGCTTGATCGACCTTCAAATTAGCCACATCGACTGCGCTTTGCGCTTGAGCTGCGGGCATGAAACCGCAAGCCACTATCAGCAAAAGCGCATGCAGCAGCCGGGCAAGTGTTGCCCTAAACCGCCTTGCGCAAAAGCGCGTAGAAAAAGCCATCGTGTCCACCCAATGAATTTTCAGGCATCGGGCTACTATCAGGGGCGGATAAGGGCAACAAATGGCCCGGAGCAGGTAAAGACTGCACTGCACTGTTGTGTGCAACAAACGAATCGATCTGCCCAGAGCCTTCGGCCTTGAAAACCGAGCAGGTGCAGTACAGCAGCGCGCCGCCCGGCTTGACCAGCGGCCACAGGGCTTGCAGCAGGCGCTTTTGCTGTGCGCCGAGGCCGGCAATGTCTGTTTCGCGGCGCAGCCAGGTGATGTCGGGGTGGCGGCGCACAATGCCGCTGGCGGTGCAAGGCGCATCGAGCAAGATGCCATCAAAAAGCTGGTCATCGTGCCAATCTTCGGGCTTGGCGGCATCCGCTGCGATGATGCGAAGCTGCTTGCTGTCATTGAGCCCCAAGCGCTGCGCATTCTCTTCAATCGTCTCGCAGCGCTTGGCATCCACATCGAGTGCAATCACCTCGATGGCAATGCCGCGATGCGCCGCCCATTCGAGCAAATGCGTGGTTTTGCCGCCGGGGGCAGCGCAGGCATCCAAAATCCTGAGCGGTTTATCACTCTTGGGCATCGCCTCCATCAGCAATGGCGCAGCGAGTTGCGCGGCGGCATCTTGGACTGAGAACCAGCCTTCGTTGTAGCCTGGAAGTTGCGACACTGGCAGGCTGCGCGAGAGCTGCAAGCCTGATTGCGCCACCGCGTGCATTTGCGTATTCGCTATAAATTCAGTAGCATTCAGCGCAGATTCCATGCCGGCTACTGTGCATTTTTGCTCATTAATTCGCAAAGTGAGCGGCGCGCTATGTCGATTGGCTTGCAGCACCGTCTGCCAGTGATCAGGCCAATCGCGCTGCATCTGGCGAATCCACCACAGCGGGTGATTGAACTGCGCTTCTAAATTATTTTTGATGCTTTGCAGAAGTGGATTTCGCTCGCGCAGAAAGCGGCGCAGGCAAGCATTGATGAAGCTCGATTGCGCGGCCAGATGCGGCTGCATCTTGATCGCTTCGACCGCTTGGCTCACGATCACAAAATCTGCATACACCGCGCCGGGTGGCGGGTTGTCTTTGCTTTGCGCGCAGAGCAGTGCCAGCGCAGCGGTGAGCAGTGCATCGGCTGCGGGCACAGGCTTTTTCGGCGCAAGCAACACGCGCAGCGCATGCGCTTGACCCAAGTGCCGCAATACAGCGAATGTGATGGCCTGAATACCTGCACGCTGCGCGTTTTCAACATCAAATTGGGCGGTAGTCCACGAATTACCTGCGCGCAGTGCTATTAAAAAGTTAGCGACCTGCTGGAGCTGCGCGGCCAGCGTGGTGGGCATGGGTTTGCTGTTGGCTGGCGCAGATGTTGAAGTGCGGATGGCTTTGATCACCCGCACTGCTGGTTTAGGTTGATCAGGCAAGCGTGTCTGCCCAAATATTGCGCGCCCAGTTCATCGCATACACGCCTTCGAGCTCGGTTGCGCCCGTAGCCGCATCGGTCAAGCCACCGGAGCCAGGCACGGTCACGAAGGTGGTGCGGCCATCGAACTGGCCAATGCGGTGCACGCTGGCCACATGCACGACGCGCTTGTCGTCCACAAAGCTGTAGCAGGTGTTGGTGAGCATCGGCGCGGCGTTGACTTCCCAGCCCGACAGGCGCGCCACCACGGCCGCTGCGGCCACCTTGGCATGGCTGTTGGCCATGTGGCCGCTCTTGGGCATACCGGGAGCGATTTGGATGGAGTCGCCCAGCACATGCACATCTTTGGCAGCGGTGGATTCAAAGGTGGTGTAGTCCACCCCGCACCAGCGACCGTTGCCTTGGTTAGCCAAGCCCGTTTGCGTGGCGATCAAGCCCGCGCGCATGGGCGGCAGTACGTTGAGCACACTGGCCTTCACGTCGTCTTGTACATCGAATTTCACGGTGTTGGTTTTCGCATCCACTGCTGTGGCTTTGTGGTTGCCACGGTATTCAACGATGCCTTTGTATTGGTTGTTCCAGACGGCTTTGAACAGGCCGGCCTTAGATGTGACATCAGGATTCGCATCCAAGATCAGCACTTTGGATTTGGGCTTGCTCTGCTGGAAATACCAAGCCGCTTGGCAGGCGCGCTCATACGGGCCGGGCGGGCAGCGATACGGCGCTTCGGGGATCACGATGGCGAATGTGCCGCCATCGGGCATGGCTTCTAATTGCTTGCGCAGCGCGACTGTTTCCGCGCCCGCTTTCCATGCATGCAAGATCGTGCCTGCTTGCGAAGCGGCTTGCAAACCATCAACGGGCACGAAGTTGAAATCAATGCCGGGCGAGACGATGAGCTTGTCGTAGCCAATCGTTGCGCCACCTGCGAGTGTCACGGTCTTTTTAGTGGTGTCCACGCTCTTGGCCATGTCTTGCACCACGGTCACGCCGTGGTTTTTGGATAGACCTGCATATGGCGTGGTGATGTCGGCCATCTGCTTGCTGCCGCCAATTACGAGGTTGGAAATGGGGCAGGAGACGAAGCTGGCGTTCGGCTCAATCAGCACCACATCGATTTTGTAGTCAGACAGCAAGCGCACATATTTGGCAGCAGTTGCGCCGCCATAGCCACCGCCGATCACGACGACTTTGGCTTTGGCGGGGATGCTGGCGGTGGTGGCGCAAGCGCCCAAGCCCAGCAGAGAAATTGCAGCGGATGAATGGAGGAAGGAGCGACGTTGGATCATGATGATTCTCCTTATTTTTTCTGCGCAGCAAAGTAAGTGGCGATTTGCTCGATCTGTGCATCGCTGTAGCCCTTAGAGAGCTGATGCATGATGGTGGCGGGGCGCGCGCCGGTTTGGAAGGCTTTCATCTGCGCCACGATGTAATCCTTGGGCATGCCCGCAAGCGTGACCACGGCCGAGCCTTCAAAGGCTTTGCCATTCGTGCCGTGGCAGTTGGCACACGTTGCAGCGAGGCTGCGAATATTGAGTGTTTGCGCATCTTGCGCATAGGCTGTGGGCGCCAGGCATGCTGCTAATAGCGCAGCTGAAAAAATTAGACGAGTTTTCAAGAAAGTCTCCTGAGATATGATGCACTGAGATTATCACGGGCAACTGGCTTTAGGAAGAGAGTTTGCCTGTCATTGTGAATCCAAACAGCCAAGCCAGCAACAGCGCGGGGAATTGGCCAATGGCCTGATGGTAAGCGGCCACAGCTTCATCGTATTCCTGCAATTTGCGCTGCGCGGCGGGCTCGTGCTGTGCCCACAAAATGTGTAAATCGGGCGGCACAGGCGTGCCGGCTAAATCCTCTTGCTCTGCCGTGAGGCGCTGCCAAGCCGCTTCAAAAATATCGCGCGCCGCACGCACGCTGGACACATCATCCACTGCTGCAATCAGCTGCGGCTTGCCGCGCAATACGCCCAAGCAGGCCAGAAACTGCCGCGCCGCCAGCGTGAGAGGCCGCCAGCGCAGCGCATCGTCATCGAGGGTGGCCCATTGCGATTCCGTCTCTCGGCCTTGCGCATACTGCTCCAGGCGCACACCAATGGCTTGAGCTTGGCTTTCCCACAGCTGCACGAGCTGCTGCATAGCCTGCGCCACTTGAGAGCGCAAACGCACCAAGCGGTTATGCGCACCCAATGCCCAGAACACGGTGATGGCGAGAATAGCGAAGGTGATGACGGTGGAGCTCATGGGGTTAGTAATGGTAGCGCAGGGAGTTACTTGCTCGATGTGCGAAACCCAAGACAGGAACACAGAAGACGCAGAAATCGCACAGAAAACACAGAAAAAAATACCCCGTTCATCGGAAGCTATTTGCTTGACTGGTTGCCATTGAAGGAGCCAGCATTCTTTTCTGCATTTCTTCTGTGTCTTCTGTGTAATTTCTGTGCTTTCTGTGTTGTGAGTTTGGTTGCTGGCCCGTACGCATAAAAAAACGGCCCGAAGGCCGTTTTCATAGAGAGCGAGCTTTTTTACTGCTGCGCCTGCTCAAAAGGCAAAGTCATATTGCGAAGATCGCGCTTGGTCTCGACCAAGATCAGCGGGCCATCATCGAGCACCACGGCCGGTGGGCGCTCGCGGGGCACGTGAATTGGCTTAGGCTCAGCAGCGATTTGGGCTTTGACGGCTGCAATACGCTCGGGGTTGGAATTGACCCACTCCAAGCCTGCGCCGCTGGCCACGGTTTGCATGTCAGCCACTGGCAATGCGAAGCTGCCAACTTTCGGCATGCCTGACTTGATTGCTGGCGCAGGTGCTGCAACTGGAGCCACGGCAGGAGCAGCGGCTTGCTGCACAGGCGCTGGCATGCTGCGAACGGGCTGCTCAGATGCTATCGATTCAATAGCATTCTGCGCAGATTCCATGCCGACTACTTGGCTATTTTGCTCAAAAATCTCGCCTTGAGCGGCTTCTGATGCACTTTGAGGCGCACCATCAGCGCGTGGGCCGCGCTCGCGGCGATCACGGCCATAACGATCACGCGAACGTCGCTCACGGCGTTCGCCTTCACCACCGCCTTCACCTTCGCGGCGCTCTGCTTGATCGCCCGTTTGCTTAGGTGCTGCGTTGTCGCCGCCCATCGCAATTGCAGCTCCAGCGGCTGCTACGCCACCAGCAGCCAAGGCCACTGCGGGGTTCATGCCTTCTGAATCGCTGCGCGCTTCGCCGCTCTCGGTGCGTTCGCCGCGCTCACCACGATTGCGTCCACCGCGCTCGCCGCGTTCACGACGCTCGCGGGGTTCACGCGGTGCGCGCTCTTCGTTTTG
>JAYVJQ010000314.1:0-5373 GCA_043769055.1 Allobrachymonas sp. | reverse complement strand
CCATTGGAAAAACTGGCCATCAGCGGTCATTCTTTTGGCGCGCGTTCCACGCTGCTGGCCGCTGGCTGGCAGCGCAATGGGGTGAACGGCACAGAGCCGCTGGCCAAGGCATTTATCGCTTTTAGCCCTGCATTGGGTGCGAACACCAGTTTGGAGCAAGCGCGTCAAGAGCTGACCAGCATCACACGCCCCATGCTGATTTGCAGCGGCAGCTTAGATGGCGAGATCATGGGCAATGGCGAAACCCCCGAGAGCCGACGCATGGTGTTTGATGCGCTACCCAACGGTAAAAAAACGCTACTCTGGCTCGATCAAGCCGATCATTTCACCTTTGCAGGCAATGACAAGCAAATCCCCAGCAACTTCTTGATCAAACGCAGCAAAGAAACCTTGGCCCTAGAAGAGCGCCAACACGAGCTCATCGCCCGCACCAGCACAGCCTGGCTCAAAGAGCAGTTGCTCGGCCTGCCGTCACAAACGCCGAGTGGGCTGTCACCAAAGGACCAGTGGATACACGCTTAACAAGTGCGTGATTGTTTAAACTAAGCGCTATTCTATTTATAGCAAACTATGCTTATTCTATAACGGCAGTAAACCATATTTGCCTGAAATCCTAGCTTCTGTAGGCATTCGGAAACACCAAGCTTTCTAGGCCCAGCATCTTCGGCTTTGCAAATGGACGCCATGCATCTTGCGCTTGCGCCAAGCGGTCGGCAACGGCCCACCAAGCGCTGGGATTCAGGCCAATGCCGAAGTGGCTGGCCACGACCTCGATGTTCTCGGTGTGCTCGTGGCTGGTTTGCGGCGGCTGGATGCTGCCTTGCCAAGCCACGATGCCATCGGTACGAGAGAACACACTGGTGGTCGGCACGGGTGGAGCCACATGCAATTCGTATTTCTCGCTCTCGCGGTCAATCTCACGGCCACTGACCGCTTCATACAAGCGCCAAGCATTGGTCGATTTAGGTGCTCCGGCAAAAGGTGTGCCGAGTGTGACGACGCAGCGCACGCACTCGGGCAGCTCCTTGGCAATTTCTCTTGCATAGATGCCGCCCAAGCTCCAGCCCACCAAGCTCACCTTCTTGCCACTGACTTCAAATGCCTCGCGCACACGCTGCCGAGCGGCTTCGAGTACACCCGCGCGCGGGCCGAAATTATTGCCTTGCTCCCAGCCCAGCACATGGTGGCCCAGCGCCTCTAAGTAACGGCGAATCGGTACGGTGGATGTGTCACTAGCGCCCAAACCGGGGAAGACGATGACAGTATGACCATCACCGCGCGGCGCGCGCATGAGAGCGGGCCAAGACAGCAATACCGCACCAAACTCCCAAAAGGCCCGCATTTCAAGCGCGAGCAATGCAAAACTAGGTGCGCTGGTGTGCGGCAGATTAGATGGCTGTGCAGCAGAGGCGCGGCGCGTTGATGCCGAAGATTTGTTTTTAAGAATTTTGGGCATGGCGAACCAGCAGGGCGATGTCAATGCATTCATTGTGGCATTGTCAAGGCTTTGACAGAGCAAAACACTGTTAAAAATACAGCACGTCATTTTTTAGAGCGTTTGACTTGAATTTTCGTCACCTGCGTGACCATATGCTTCGTGGTTTTCCCGCGTGTCGTGTTGTTTTGCTTGAAAGTTTTGTGTCAGATGTGATCAAAGGTGTTGTGCTGTGCCGAATCACTTGGTTCAAGGAAATCCAAAGCTAAAATAGTTCTTTCTACTTCATAAATCTTTGTGCCGTGCTTGTTCAAACCGAAATTGACCATATCGCCGAGCTGCTGTGCAGCGGCTCAGCCTTTCAGGGTATGCCCAATAAAGTGGCCAAACGCATTGCATCGCTCATGGATTTACGCCATTTTCCTGCGGGCGAGCAACTGACCAGCGAGGGCAAAGCCAACGAAGGCTGCCTGATGATTTTGATCTCAGGGGAAGCTGAAATCTCCAGCAGCAATCTCAAAGACGGCGGGCATTTGGTGCATCGCGTGGCACAACCGGGCCATATCATTGGTGAGGTGGGCTTTATCGATGGGCAATCGCATTCGGCCACATGCGAGGCTTTGGTCGCTACACGAGTTGCAGTCTTGTTGCGATCAGATTTCATCCAAATGTTCGAAGCGGACTCGTTGTCGGCAGCGCAACTGATGGCGGGTTTGCTGCGACTACTGGCTCGCCGTATTCGGCACGCCAATCGCTACATGTTGGCACAAGACCAGCAACTGCTGAAATTACAGTCAGAAATGCTCTCGCTTCAAAAAGCGATTCCAATGCGCTGATTGCGCACACCGCACCCAATTGTTTATCAATGTGCGGGTAAGCGTTAATACACTTTCATTAAATGTTCTATTGACAGAACATTAAGGCAGTTCAACAATCCACAGCATGTCGCCCAGCATGCCCTTGCCCAAATACCATCAGGTGTATTTGCTGCTGCGTGAGCAGTTGCAAGAGGGGCGTTTTGCGCAAGGCTTACCGGGGGAATATGCGCTGATGCAGCAGCATGGCGTGGCGCGTGTCACTGTGCGAAGAGCGTTGGAGCAGCTAGCCGCCGAAGGTTTAATTCGGCGCGAGCCGGGGCGGGGCACAACGGCGATTGTTCCCAGCGCGGCCAGTGCCGCGCCCGCAGCACCCACGCAAACTGCGCAACTCACCGGCTTGCTTGAAAACATCGTGAGCATGGGCCTGCGCACCAAGGTGCGCGTGCTCGATGTGCAATCAATTTCCGCCTCGCCCGAAGTTGCACAGCGGTTGCAAATTGAGGTGGGCAGTAAGGTGCAAAAAGCCGTGCGTGTGCGCAGCACGCGTGAAGGGCCGCTCTCCCACATCACAACCTATGTGCCTGCTGCGCTGGCCAGCCGCTTTGGCCGCAAAGAACTGGCGCAAAAGCCGATTTTGGTGTTGCTCGAAGAATCGGGCGTGAAAGTGGGCAGGGCCACACAAAATATTTCGGCCCGCTTGGCCGACGCGCATGTTGCGCAGGCGCTGGGCGTGTCGGTGGGCAGCGCGCTCTTGGCTGTGCGCCGCTTGATTTTTGATCTGCAAGATCGCCCCGTACAGTGGTTGCATGGGCTGTATCGACCCGATCGTTATGAGTATGAAATGCAGCTCTCGCGTGTGGGCGGCATTGATGCCAAGGTGTGGGTGAGCAAAGAATCTGCTGCCCATTTTGTTTAGTTTGGATTGTTCATTTTTTTAGGAGACCGCTATGACCGCTGATTTCAATCTCAATGCCGCTTCATCAGATGCTTCGCGCCGCCGCTTCATCACGCAAGTGGCAGCGGGTGCTGCGGGCGCAAGCGCCTTGGGCGCGCCCTTGATCGCAGGAGCGCAAGCCAAGCCGATCAAAATCGGTGTGTTGCATCCCGTCACGGGTGCTTTGGCCTATTCAGGCCAGCAATGCCGCGAAGGTGCGCTGATGGCAATTGAAGATGTCAACAAAGCAGGTGGCATCAAGTCGATGGGCGGCTCCAAGCTGGAGGCGTTGCTCGGTGATGCACAGTCCACACCGCAGGCCGGCACAGCTGAGATTGAGAAGATGAATGAGGCAGGAGTCTCTGCCGTGGTGGGTGCATTTGCCTCTGCGATTTGCTTGGCCACTACGCAAGCCGCTGCCAAATACAACCTGCCGCATGTGGTGGATGTGGGCGTGGCCGACCAAATTGTGGAGCGCGGCCTGAAAAACACCTTCCGCTTTGGCCCCGGCTACCGCAAATGCGCCGAGGTGGCGGTGGCGAATTTGCATGTGCTCAACACCGCAGCGGGCAAGCCGGCCAAGAGCATCATGATCATCCATGAAGAATCGCTGTTTGGCACAGGCACCGCCAATTTGCTGGCGCGCGAGTTGCCCGGCTATGGCTACGATGTGAAAGAAGTCATCAAGCATGCCAACCCCACGCGCGATTTCAATAATATCGTTCTGCGCATCAAGTCCGTGAATCCGGATATCGTGATTCCTGCCAACTATTACAACGAATACGCTCTGCTCCTGCGCACCATGCAGCAGCAAAAAGTCACGCCCAAAGCGATTTACTCGGTGCTGGGTGGCGCGGCATCGAGCTACAAGTTCGTCAAAGAATTTCCTGAGGCAGCCAACGGCATCATCGATTGCAACCACTGGTTCAACCCCAAAGACAAACGCAGCGCTGAACTCAAAAAGCGTGTGGAAGCTAAAGGGCTCTTCTTCAGCTACGAGATTTTCATGGCCTACACCGCTACCCGCCTGCTGGCCGATGCGATTGAGCGCGCCAAATCCGCAGATCGTGCAGCCATCATTGCGGCGCTTGAGCAAAGCACCTTCTCTGATCACATCATGCCCTATGGCACAACGAAGTTTGTCAATGGCCAGAATCAAGGCGCACAACCGCTCATGACGCAAGTGAGCAAGGGCGATATCAAGGTCATCATCCCGCGCGACTACCGCGAAATTGACCCAGTCTTCCCGCTCAAGGCTTGAAGCGAGCGCTAGCACGATGATGGATGTCAGCGTTCTGTGGCCGTCGGTGCTCAATGGCCTCACCACGGGCGCGGTGTATGCGCTCGTGGCGCTGGGGCTCACGCTGATTTACGGTGTGCTGCATATCATCAACTTCGCGCATGGCGCTGCCTTGATGCTGGCGCTGTATGCCGTGTATTGGCTCAAAGAAAAGCTGGGCATTGATCCGTATCTGGCATTGATCGTGGTCGTGCCCGCAATGTTTGCACTGGGCTACGGCTTGCAGCGCGGCATCATCAATCGCGCGAGTCACGGCAAAGATGAAAATATCTTGCTGGTGACGCTGGGCTTGTCCATCGTGATGGAAAACCTGGCGCTGCTGGCATTCAAATCCGATACACGCACGATTGAAACAGCCTACACACTCACCACCATTCCGATTGCAGGCGCGATGATTGCGCTGCCCAAGCTGATTGCCTTTGCCGGCGCACTGGTGACTTGCGCCGTGTTGATACTGATCGTCACGCGCAGCGATTTAGGCCGAGCGATTCGTGCCGTGGCCAAAGAAAAGCAAGGTGCCAAGCTCATGGGCATTGATGTAGACCATGTCTATGCGATGAGCTTTGGTATTGGCCTAGCTTGCCTTGGCGCAGCGGCTTGCTTTTTGATGCCGGCGTATTACGTCAATCCGCAAGTAGGTAGTGGTTTTGTGCTGGTGGCATTCACCATCGTGGTGTTGGGCGGCATGGGCAGCTTTGCAGGGGCTTTGCTGGGTGGCTTCATCGTGGTCGTGGTCGAGTCGGTGGGGGGCTTGATGCTGGGCGAATCGCTGGGGCAGATCGGCATGTTCTTGATCTTCATTGCTGTGCTGCTGCTCAGGCCGCAAGGCTTATTTGGAGCGCGCACATGAGTGCTTCTCGGCGCGATTTGCTTTTGATTGCGGCCT
>JAYVJQ010000313.1:0-5325 GCA_043769055.1 Allobrachymonas sp. | reverse complement strand
GAAAAAAGGCGCATCTGGCGAGAAAACACTGTTTTGCTCGTTTTGTGGCAAAAGCCAGCACGAGGTTAAGAAACTGATTGCGGGTCCGTCAGTGTTTGTTTGCGACGAGTGTATTGAGCTGTGCAATGAGATCATTCGTGACGAGTTACCCGTTATTGCGGCAGACGAAGCGCGCAAAGCGAGGGGTGATTTGCCCACCCCGTCTGAAATCAAAGCTAATTTAGACAATTATGTGATTGGTCAAGACGTTGCCAAACGCACACTGGCTGTGGCAGTCTACAACCATTACAAACGCTTGCAGCACAAAGACAAGTCTAAAAAAGACGATGTTGAGCTGGCGAAAAGCAATATTTTGCTGATTGGGCCTACAGGTTCTGGAAAGACGTTTTTGGCGCAAACTTTGGCGCGTATGTTGGATGTGCCTTTTGTGATGGCCGATGCCACTACGTTGACGGAAGCCGGCTATGTGGGTGAAGACGTTGAAAACATCGTCTCCAAGTTGCTGCAAAGCTGCAACTACGAAGTTGAGCGGGCGCAGCGCGGTATTGTTTACATCGACGAAATCGACAAAATTTCACGCAAGTCTGATAACCCATCCATAACGCGTGATGTGTCAGGTGAGGGCGTGCAACAAGCGCTGTTGAAGTTGATTGAAGGCACGATGGCCAGTATTCCCCCACAAGGCGGACGTAAGCATCCGAATCAAGACTTTTTGCAGATTGACACTACGAATATTTTGTTTATTTGCGGCGGCGCGTTCGCGGGCTTGGAAAAAGTCATTGAAAACCGCACAGAAGCTTCAGGTATTGGCTTCAGCGCCATGGTGAAAAGCAAGGAAGTGCGTAGCATCACTGAAGTGTTCAACGAGGTAGAGCCAGAAGATTTGATCAAGTTCGGTATCATTCCTGAGCTGATTGGCCGTATGCCGGTGATTGCGACTTTGGCAGAGCTGACTGAAGATGCGCTGATGCAAATTTTGACCGAGCCAAAAAACGCCATCGTCAAGCAATATGCCAAGCTGCTCGCCATGGAAGGCGCGGAGCTTGAAGTGCGCCCCAATGCGCTCAAAGCGATTGCCCGCAAAGCGCAGTTGCGCAAAACCGGCGCACGCGGCCTGCGCTCCATCCTTGAAGCCGCGCTGATCGACACCATGTTTGATTTACCCGATGTGAGCAATGTGGCCAAAGTCGTGGTGGATGAATCCACCATTGATGAAAACAAGCCGCCTTTGCTCGTGTACCGGGAAGAAGCTAAAAAGGCTTGATGCGGTTGAGACCGTTCGGGCTGAGCTTGCCTGTTCTGAGCTTGTCGAAGGGTCGAAGCCGCCTTTCGACAAGCTCAAGGCGAACGGTCAGGGATATTTTTCCCAGCGAATGTTTTTGATTTTTTGAAGTGAGAAACCACCATGTCGGGTGCCACCCCCCTGCCCTCTGAGCCGATGGATCTGCCGCTGCTGCCGCTGCGCGATGTGGTGGTCTTTCCCCACATGGTCATTCCGTTGTTTGTGGGCCGCTCCAAGAGCATCAAAGCACTTGAATCGGCCATGGAATCGGATCGCCGCATCATGCTGGTGGCGCAAAAAGCTGCCGCAAAAGATGAGCCGGTGGTGGAAGATATGTTTGGCGTGGGCTGCGTCTCCACCATTTTGCAGATGCTCAAGTTGCCCGATGGCACGGTGAAAGTCTTGGTTGAAGGCCAGCAGAGAGCCACGGTCAACAAAATCACCGAAGGCGAAGCGCATTTTCATGCCAACGTCACGCCTTGCACACCTGCCGCTGCAAGCCCAGAGCACGCTACGGCCATTGAAGCCGTGCGCCGCGCGGTGGTGGGCCAGTTTGACCAATACGTCAAGCTCAATAAAAAAATCCCGCCAGAAATTCTTACCTCCATTTCCAGCATCGACGACGCAGGCCGCTTGGCCGACACGATTGCCGCGCACACGCCTCTCAAGCTAGAAAACAAGCAAACCGTGCTCGAGACTTTGGGCACCAAAGAGCGCTTAGAAAATGTGTTTGAGCAGCTTGAGCGCGAAGTTGAAATCTTGAATGTGGACAAAAAAATCCGCAGCCGCGTCAAGCGCCAGATGGAGAAAAATCAGCGCGATTTTTACTTGAATGAGCAAGTCAAAGCAATTCAAAAAGAGCTGGGCGATGGCGAAGATGGCGCTGACATTGAAGAGATCGAGAAAAAGATCAAAGCCTCCAAGATGCCGCAAGATGCACGCAAACGCGCCGATTCTGAGCTGAAGAAACTGAAATTGATGTCACCCATGTCGGCCGAGGCCACCGTGGTGCGCAACTACATTGATGTGCTGATTGGCCTGCCTTGGAGCAAAAAAACCAAAATCAAACACGATTTGGGCAATGCAGAAGAAGTGCTCAACTCCGATCACTTTGGCTTAGAGAAGGTCAAAGACCGTATTCTTGAATACCTTGCAGTGCAGCAGCGTGTGGACAA
Organism: Allobrachymonas sp.; assembly: GCA_043769055.1. GTDB lineage: Bacteria > Pseudomonadota > Gammaproteobacteria > Burkholderiales > Burkholderiaceae_C > JANMDU01. The sequence goes on along the minus strand of JAYVJQ010000313.1, from coordinate 2,868 downwards.
GGTGAAAGCACCGATTCTTTGCTTGGTCGGCCCGCCCGGCGTGGGCAAAACCTCGCTCGGCCAATCGATTGCCAAAGCCACGGGGCGCAAGTATGTGCGCATGGCGCTCGGCGGCATGCGCGATGAAGCCGAGATTCGTGGCCACCGCCGCACCTACATTGGCGCGCTGCCCGGCAAAGTGCTGCAAAGCCTGACCAAAGTGGGTGCGCGCAATCCACTCTTCTTGCTCGATGAAATCGACAAGATGGGCCACGACATGCGCGGCGATCCATCGAGCGCCTTGCTAGAGGTGCTTGACCCCGAGCAAAACCATACCTTCAGCGACCATTATGTGGACGTGGATTTCGATTTGAGCGATGTGATGTTTGTTGCCACATCCAACTCCATGAACATTCCGCCGGCCCTGCTTGACCGCATGGAAGTGATTCGCCTCTCGGGTTACACCGAAGATGAAAAAACCAGCATCGCCTTGCGTTATTTGCTGCCCAAACAACTGACCAACAATGGTGTGAAAGATGTCGAGCTTGATGTGCAAGAAAGTGCAGTGCGCGATTTGGTGCGCTACTACACGCGCGAAGCAGGTGTGCGATCACTTGAGCGCGAGTTGTCCAAAATTTGCCGCAAAGTGGTCAAGGGCATTTTGCTCAAGAAGTACACCAGCCAAGTGCAGGTAACTTCTGAGAATTTGGCAGACTTTATTGGCGTGCGTAAATTCAACTACGGACGCGCTGAGCAGAGCGATCAAGTCGGCCAAGTGGTCGGTTTGGCCTGGACGGAAGTGGGCGGCGATTTGCTGACCATTGAGGCGGCTGTGATGCCCGGCAAAGGCAACACCACGCGCACCGGCTCGCTGGGCGATGTGATGAAAGAATCGGTCGAAGCCGCGCGCACCGTAGTGCGCTCACGCTCACGCCGCTTAGGCATCAAAGACGAGCTGTTTGAAAAGCGCGATGTACACATCCACGTGCCCGATGGCGCTACACCCAAGGATGGCCCCAGCGCTGGCATTGCCATGACCACGGCCATCGTCTCGGCCCTCACCGGCATCCCCGTGCGCGCTTCGGTGGCGATGACGGGCGAGATCACCTTGCGCGGCGAAGTCACGGGCATTGGCGGCTTGAAAGAGAAGCTGCTGGCGGCACTTCGCGGCGGTATCAAAACGGTGCTGATCCCCGAAGAAAACGTCAAAGACTTGGCCGAGATTCCAGAGAACGTGAAAAACGGCATGGAGATCATTCCAGTGAAATGGATTGATCAAGTGCTCAAAGCGGCGCTGGTGTCTGAGCCGCAGGCATTGCCGGATGAGGATGTTGCGACAGCAGTCGTCGTTGCCGTTACAAATAAAGAAATTGATAGCAGCGTGGTGAAACACTAGAAAAACACTGCTATAATTCAACTCTTTCGCGGGCTTAGCTCAGTTGGTAGAGCGCAACCTTGCCAAGGTTGAGGTCGAGAGTTCGAGACTCTTAGCCCGCTCCAAATACTCAAAACGGGAAGCTGATGCTTCCCGTTTTAGTTTGAAGCAGTAGAAAAAGTTTTTTAGCGGCGCGATAGCAAAGCGGTTATGCCCCGGATTGCAAATCCGGTTAGCCCAGTTCGACTCTGGGTCGCGCCTCCACTCAATACAGCAATATCGTCGTTAGCCGCGTAGCTTGCGGCATCTCATACCTTGCGAGACGCGCGAAGTCTCAGAGCAATGTCCGCCGTATGAGCAAGGCCTGCTGCGAGCAAAAAAGCGGAAATGATGTACCAACTGCCATTTGTAAGTGCGTAGCGCAAGGCAAGCATGAGACATAGGCCAGATACGATGTTGAGTAGATATTCGCGCGGCTTTAAGCCGCGCTTTGTTTGGTGGTGATACAGGAGCAGCACCGTTACTTCAAGGACGGTAACCACGACGATCGCATCAATCAACCCACCGCCCATCACCCATTGTTGCAGCCAAGCGCTCACACTTTAGCCAGGCCCAGCAGATGCCCCATATCTTTGAAAAATATGCGCACATGCGCCATCGGCTTCTTACGGACCAATTGCTTGTTCATATAAGACTCAAACGTGAGTTGCTGCACGTCGCGATCCTCACACATTTTGACGAAGCGCTCGCGGCGTTTTTCACTGCCGTACCAAAACCATTGCATGATCCCCAGCACGCCAAACACCAGCCCATGCGCTTTCATAAAGCGTTTGCGTGCTAGCTTCAAAACACTGGCATCACCAGTTTCCAATAGCTCTTGCACGGACTGCGCAGCCAATTGGCCACCATACATCGCGTAATAAATGCCCTCGCCTGATGCTGGGGCCACAACACCTGCAGCATCGCCAGCCAGCACCACATCTCGGCCGTTGTCCCACCGCTTTAACGGCTTCATGGGCAAGGGCGCGCCCTCGCGGCGCAGGACTTCAGCGCTCTCCAGTCCTGCAATTTGACGTAACTGCCCAACTGCGCCACGTAACGAAAAGCCTTTATCAGCGCTCCCGGTGCCTATGCTGAGCGTGTCGCCATGCGGAAAGACCCAGCCGTAAAAATCAGGGGATAACTTACCTTGGTAGAACACATCGCAGCGCGAGTCGTTGTAGCCTTCGGGCTTAACAGCGGGCGCGCGAACAATCTCGTGATACGCAAACACGCACTTGGGATGGCTTGCGCCGGGCACTGTTTGGCGCGCAACTTCGGATCGCGCCCCGTCTGCGCCAATAATGCTCCGGGCGCGAACCTTGGCAGAAAAGCCACCGGATTTTTGAGCATGGGAGCGCCCTTCGAAATGGACAACAGCCACGCCATCGGCATCGCGCTCAATGCGCTGAAAAGTGCCGATTCGGCGCACCGCTCCGCTAGATGCAGCACGCTCGCGCAGCCACTCATCAAAC
>JAYVJQ010000312.1:0-6076 GCA_043769055.1 Allobrachymonas sp. | reverse complement strand
TGATTCAAAAACACCTGCGTTTTATAAACCAAGCGCCGAAACGCGGTGGAATGCACGATGCGATCCCGATCCCTTTGAAACTCACTGCGATGCTCATTGGCTGCGCCCGAGGGCTTCTCAGCAAAGCGGCGTGTGCGCATACTGCTTGATTGCGTGGCGTAAGGCTGTAAATGGTGCATTTTTTTTAGCAAAATTGGCAGATGGCCGGCATAGAATCTGCGCGTAGTGCTATTGAATTAATAGTAACTAAGCAGCCATGCACTGCGCAATCACCTCACGCACCATCGCATCCGGCGCAGTGCGCAGAGTAGCGCGGCCCGGTGGGTCAATCGTGATGAAGCGAATCTCGCCGGCTTCGGCTTTCTTATCCACGCGCATGAGTTGCAGGTAGCGTGCAGCTACATCAGCCGAGCCCTCAAGCGGCAGCGCAGGCGCTCGCGTAGGCAGCCCCGCGCGCTCAATGAGCTTTGTGAGCCGCTGCACAAAAGCCGCATCCACCAAGCCCAGCTTTTCCGAGAGCACAGCCGCCATCACCATCCCGCAGCCCACGCCCTCGCCATGAAGCCAAGCACCATAGCCCAAGCCCGCCTCAATCGCGTGACCAAAGGTGTGGCCAAAATTCAAAATCGCGCGAATCCCGCCTTCCTTCTCGTCTTGGCCCACCACATCGGCCTTGAGTTCACAACTGCGCTTGACCGCATGCGCGAGCAACACCTCGTCGCCCGCGCGCAAGCTATCGATATTCGCCTCAATCCAATCAAAAAACGCCATGTCAGCAATCGGCCCGTATTTGATGATCTCGGCCAGCCCCGCAGACATTTCCCGCGCAGGCAAAGTTTTGAGCACATCCAAATCGCACACCACCAGCTCCGGCTGATAAAACGCGCCAATCATGTTTTTGCCCAGCGGATGGTTGATCGCCGTCTTCCCGCCCACGCTCGAATCCACCTGCGCCAGCAGCGTGGTCGGCACCTGCACAAACGGCACCCCCCGCATATAACAAGCCGCCGCAAATCCCGTCATATCCCCCACCACCCCACCGCCCAAGGCAAACAGCGTCACCTTGCGGTCTGCGCCGCTGCTCAGCAACTGGTCAAAAATCAAATTTAGTGTTTCCCAAGTTTTGAACTCCTCACCATCAGGCAGCGAGAGCGTTTGCACATACGGGTAGCGCGTTTGCAAAGCAGCAGCCAACTGCTGCGCATAAAGCGGCGCAACCGTGCTGTTCGTCACGATCAAGGCACTGCTGGCTTTAGGCAGCTTGGCATAAGTGCTTGTATCACCCAGCAGGCCAGAGCCAATCACAATCGGATAAGAGCGCCCTTCAAGGCTAACGGGGACGGTGTGGAGGAGTTGCGGAGCTACGGTCATGGCTGTATTGTCGCAAACCTTCCAGCTTGCACCCAAGCATGCACAAAACCCAGATTGATGCGGTGCTATGCGAAAATTCTCCAGATGACGCTGCTCAGCAAACCACCCCGTACCTCATGGAATAATTTTCCTGATGTACTGATCCACGCCAGCGAATCTGCTGTGAAGCAGCATCCAGCGTATCAAGCAGCAAAATCAGGCGATGGCTTCTCAGCAACCATGCTTGTCAACGACACCATGAGCGAGGCCCAAAATCAGGGCTTGGTCAATTTACTTCGCGGGCATACACCCACACTGGTGAGTGCGCATGCCTATGAGCGCGAGGGTATCAATGCCATTCCGGAAGCCTTTGCCGTTGAAATCAGCAAAGCCATCGGCTGGCCACATGATACGGCTGTCGCGCAGGTCAATGTCGTCGCGCATACCGGTGCTGATGGGTTTTCTCGTTTGGCCAGGCAGGCAGAATTCACAGGAATTATTCAGCAGGGCTGCGAATACGTGTTGGTCGATGATTTCGTCGGCATGGGTGGCACTTTGGCGAACTTGAAGGGTTACATCGAATCAAACGGCGGAAGAGTTTTGGCTGCGGTATCCTTGACTGGGAAATCACATTCAGCCAAACTTACCTTATCGCCTGAACGCTTAATCGAATTGAGGCACAAACATGGAACAGAACTTGAAAATTGGTGGATCACAAGATTCGCTCACCCCTTCGACGCGCTTACTGAATCAGAAGCTCGGTATCTCGCCCGAACTGAGACGGCTGACATCATCCGAAATCGAATTGCTGATTCGCAGCAAGCAGGAATTGGCTGAACAAGCGTTTGCCACGCTTACTCGCGCCTCTACGCATAAGGTGCGGGCCACGGCTTAAGCACTGATTCAGTCCACCTGCTTCGCTTTAGCGCCACCCGCTCGCCCGCTCCGTGACGTGCCCGAAAAACCTGATGGCTTTCCTTTCAGCATTCCGCCCGCAAACTCCGAGCTGCCATTTTTTGTAGCGTTCTAAACTTGGTTGGCCGCGCTCAACGAGGAAACCCCTCAGCTTTTTCAGACCCATCACGCAGCGGGTTGGGGTGATTGGAGCGTCGCTGACTGCTACGAATATCGTAGCGACTGGCGCATATTTTCTGCCGGGTAGATGGCGATTTTTCTAAAAATTGAAGTCGTGCAAGCTATCTAGGGTGGTCTGACGTTTGATTGGGCCTCACCACGGAGATGCCCTATGTTCTTCAGCGCGATGCGCTCTGCGGCTGCAACGTCGAGACCTAGAGCAGAAACGTATTGGTTAATTTCTCTGAGTAGAGCTTTCTGCAAGCGTGTTGCTTCGTCAGTGAACGCATCCAACCGAGCGAATGTCTCGGATCGACCTCTATCTGTGTACAAAAGATCACCGTGGGTGGTCTGCGAGCGGTGGACCAACCAGTCTCGTTCTTCCTTGAACCGACCCAATGCATCGAGCAGCTCCAGTGGAACCAGACCTTCTGACTTGACAACCTTCAGTGACGTACCAAGAGTGTTCCCGCGGTGCTTCGCGAGAAGTGCTCGCGCCTCAGCTTCCGGGATGCGCCCCGGTGTCTTGACTTCATGTTTGATTGTGATCAGCGTATTTAGCGCATCTTCGACGTACTGTAGATGCCAAACACCACGTCCGATCAAGACATAGAGGCGTTCAAGTTCCTCAGCGTTGACTTGCCGGTGGGATGGAGAGGTAGGTATTAACTGTTTGACCAAACGCTCGAGCTAACTGGCTTACGGTGCTTGCCGTAGTGGGTCTGGTTGAGCGCGGGGTGAGACTAGCAACTCGCCGAGGAGTGTCGCGATGTCCCGTTGTGCGCGTTCGACATGCGCTTGGTACGGAAATTTCAATCTTGGTGCGTCCTGTACAGACGGAATGGCCCGTCCGCGCACTGCCTCGAAGAGGATCTTGAAAATGTACGCGAGTTCTCGCAGATCCGATTCGAGACTTGGCCAAGTGAATCCTGATGCGTTGAACTCGTCAACATACTTCTGTCGCTCCATGTCATTATGGCCAAAGAGCTTGTGACGCAGTTTCTTGTACCTGTTGCGTATGGTGTCGAGCTTCTGCTCCAAGTCAACTGGCAATATGCCCGGTGTCGTTGCCGTAAGTGCACGCATGGCCGAGTAGAGAGTGGCGCTATCCCCATTCTCTTTGTCGAGGATCGCATTGATCCCCATGAAAAGAGTGGTTTGGTAAGCCAGCAGAGATGCTTGCCAGAAGCCACCGAGGCGATTTATCGCCTTGTTGAGATCAGGATCAACTGAAGGATCGGCGCGTTCGTTGATCGCATTGGCGATCGCGAAGACCTCAAGTGTCTCCCCAAGGCGGGTCTGAATAGTGTCAAGCTGATCTTCGAGAGTGGGGGGCATGTGAAGAGGTTCCTAGTGCTAGACTGACTCAATACGGAGAGACAGGTTTCTGTCCACCCATGATGGCTTTTGCTTCCCTAACATCTGGGGCATGAATTGCCGCCCAGCCGCGTGCAATCTGGCTTGTTGGCACATACTGTACTCATGACTAGTCATAACAACTCCAGAATGGGCACGTCACGTGGCAGGCGAGCGGGTGGTGCGAAACCGATTCCAAATACGCCAGCCAAGCAGCGAACCGAGAATAGCCGCATACACATACACCTCAGCAAAATCATTCTTCCCCGCTCGCATCCAGAAAAAATGCAGCACGGCGAGGATGGCGATGACGTAAACCGCTTTGTGAAGCGTTTGCCAGCGTTTGGCGCCTAGCGTTTTGATGGCTTTGTTGAAGGAGGTGAGGGCGAGGGGTGTGAGGAGCAGGAAGGCGGCGAAGCCGACTAGGATGAAGGTGCGCTTGGGGATGTCGGCGATGATGTCTTCGATGATGAAGCTCATGTCGAACCAGCTGTAGGCCAGCAGATGCAGCACAGCGTAGAAATAGACGAAGAGGCCGAGCATGCGGCGGAAGCGGGCGAGCTGGGGGGTTTTGCTGATTGTGCGCAGGGGCGTGACGAGCAGAACGAGGCAGAGCAGGCGCAGCGTCCAATCGCCGGTGAAGCGGGTGATGTATTCGGTGGGGTTGGCGCCGAGTTTGTCAGCGAAGATGCCGTAGATGAGCCATGCGAAGGGGATGAGCCCTGCTATGAAAAGAATAGCTTTCGCCGCAGGTTTTAAAAGGGCTTGGCGGGGATTTTGCATAAATTCAAGAAGCGAAATTCAAGAGGAGAAATGCAGGAAGAGAAATTCAGGAACACAGAAAATACAGAAATTACGCAGAATTCACAAAAAGTTCTTTGGGTTTTCTCTGAATTTTCTTTGAATTTTTTCTGTGCCTTCTGTGGAATTTCTGTGAATTCTGCGTTCCTGTCTTTTCAGACCCAAGCACTCAATAAAACTTCTTCAAATCCATCCCAGCATACAGCTCCCCCACTTGCGCTTCGTAGCCGTTGAACATGAGGGTTTTGCGTTTCTTGGCGAAGATGCCACCTTCTTCGCCCAAGCGGCGCTCGCTGGCTTGGCTCCAGCGGGGGTGATCGACGTTGGGGTTGACGTTGCTGAAAAAGCCGTATTCCTGCGGCGCAGCTTTGTTCCACGAGGTGCGTGGCTCTTTTTCTGTGAAGCGGATTTGCACGATGCTTTTGCCGCCTTTGAAGCCGTATTTCCAAGGCGACATGAGGCGCAGCGGCGCGCCATTTTGATTGGGCAGCACTTCGCCATACATGCCAAATACGAGCATGGTGAGCGGATGCATAGCTTCATCTAAACGAAGGGCTTCCACATAGGGGAAATCGAGTGAGCCATTGCGCAGGCCATTCATTTGCTTGGGGTCGGCCAGCGTGATGAACTCCACGTATTTCGCATTGCCCATGGGCTCGACTTTTTTGATCAGCTCAGCCAGCGAATAGCCCACCCAAGGCACCACGATGCTCCAGCCCTCAACGCAGCGCATACGGTAGATGCGTTCTTCCATCGCGGAGAGCTTGAGCAATTCTTCAATGCCCATCTTGCCGGGCTTTTTCACGAGGCCGGTGATCTCGACCGTCCAAGGCTTGGTTTGAAGCGTGCCAGCGTTTTTCGCGGGGTCGGCTTTGTCGGTGCCGAATTCGTAGAAGTTGTTGTAGGTGGCAGCGTCTTTGTAATCGGAAACCTTTTCCATCACATTCGCGCCGCTGATTGCGCTTTTGCCGCCGGGCAGCTTGGGTAAGGTGCCTTGCTGCATCGCGCGTGCATCGCGCGCTGCGATGCTGGCTAATGCCGCGCCTGCTGCGCCCGTGCCCCATAATTTCAGCAAATCGCGGCGGCTTTCAAATGCAGCGCGGGGTGTGATCTCGCTGGGGATGCCGTGATTGAAGCCGTTGGAATTTGTGTGGATCAGCATGAAAACACTCCTTGATTGAGCACTAGTCGCAAAGCACGGATGGGTTCTTACAGCGTGCCGTAGCTGTGCAGGCCGCTTAAGAACATATTCACGCCCAGAAACGCGAAAGTGGTGACTGCAAGGCCGACCAGCGCCCACCAAGCCGCTACCGTGCCGCGCAGGCCCTTCATGAGGCGCATATGCAGCCATGCCGCGTAATTCAGCCAGACGATCAGGGCCCAGGTTTCTTTCGGGTCCCAGCTCCAGTAGCCGCCCCAAGCTTCTGCCGCCCAGAGCGCGCCGAGCACGGTGGCAATGGTGAAGAAGGCGAAGCCGACTGCGATGGATTTGTAC
>JAYVJQ010000311.1:0-17958 GCA_043769055.1 Allobrachymonas sp. | reverse complement strand
ACATGCTCTTGGTTGGACTCTTCTGCCGCCTGTGTGCTTTGGTACATCAGCGTGATCAGCGCGCAGCGAGAAATTAAATCGCTGAGCAACTCCGCCAGCACACCATTGCCCATCAGCTCGGCCATGCGCACATGAAAATCGCCCAGCAGCTCAATGCGACCGGGTGTGTCGTCACTCACAATCGAATTTTTCTCTTGCGCCACATGCTCGCGCAGAGCCTTGATGTAGGCGGGTGTGGCCTGCTCTGCAAAAGCGCGCGTCATCTGCGCCTCCAGCATACGGCGCACCTCGAATACTTGTGCAGCCTCTTCAATCGAGGGCGAGGCCACAAACGCGCCACGCGCAGGCTCGATCACCACGAGGCGCTGATTTTCTAACTGATACAGCGCTTGGCGCACCAAGGTGCGAGACACGCCAAAATAATCGGCCAGCTTTTGCTCCACCAGCTTGGCGCCGGGCGCAAGCCGATGCTCCACAATCGCTTTGGTGAGTGCTTGCACGATATGCTGCGTGCTGGACAGCTGAATGCTTGGATTTCCCTGTGACATCTTGGAAATTGTATACACTTATTCAACTAACTGACAGCGCAATTGGAGTCATCAATGGGTTTATCCACACACGTCCTCGACACGATGCACGGCTGCCCCGCAGTGGGCATGGCTGTATCGCTGCATGCTGAGAGCGCCGGCACGTACAGCATAGTCAAGCAATTCACGCTCAATGCTGATGGCCGCAACCCCGATGGCCCGCTTTATGACAATGCCTCGCTGCGCACAGGCCGCTATCGCCTGTGCTTTGATGTGGCCGCGTATTTCAAAGCCAAAGGTGTGAGCCTGCCTGAGCCTGCGTTTTTAGAGGTGGTGCAGCTCGATTTCGGCATTGCGCACACCGATCAGCATTACCATGTGCCCTTGCTGTGCAGCCCGTGGAGTTATTCCACGTATCGGGGCAGTTGACACAGCTTTGTCATGCCAGTAGGCGACAATATCACCTGTTTACCCCCTTACCGCGAGATTTTTATGCTAAATCGCCGTCAAGTCCTCGTCAATACTGCGCAGAGTGCTTCTTTTTTTATAGCAACCAGCAGCATCGCACACGCGCAAAGCAATGTCACGCGCATCATCGTTCCGTTTGCGCCCGGCGCTGGCACGGATGCGGTGGGTCGCTTGGTGGCGCAAAAAATGGGCGAGGTGCTAGGCACGACGGTGATTGTAGAAAACCGCGCAGGCGCTGGCGGCGCGATTGGCGCAAAATTTGTGGCCGATAGCAGCCCCGATGGTCAAACGCTTTTGCTCGCCGCAGCGCCGTTTACCACCGTGCCCGCTGCGATTGCCACCGCAGGCTACGACCCGATTCGCCAGTTCGCCCCCGTGGGCATGATCGCCAGCGGCCCGCTCGTGTGGGCAGTCAACAAAGATTTGCCGGTGAGCAGCATGCGCGATTTCGTGCAACTGGCCAAAACCAAGCCCGGCTATTTCAACTACGGCAGCGCAGGCGCGGGCGGCATCAACCACCTCGTGCTCGAAATGCTCAAAAACCGCGCGGGTATCTTCGTCACGCACATCCCGTATCGCGGCATCGCGCCCGCCACGATGGACATGATTGGCGGCCAGATTCACATGGTCACTGGCACTGTGCCCGCATTGAACCCCTTCATCAAAGATGGCCGTATCAAAGCACTGGCCGTCACAGCCAGTCGCCGCTCAAGCGCCTTGCCCGATGTTCCCAGCATGGCAGAAAGCGGCTTTGCAGGCTTTGATGTACTCAACTATTTCGGCCTCATGGCACCCAAGGCCACGCCTGCTGCTGCGATTGAGCGCCTGAACGCCGCTCTAGGCAAAGTCGTGCAGCTGCCCGATGTGCGCGCCCGCTTTGCCAGCGATGCGCTAGAACCCGTCACCACGGCCAACGGCACGCCCGCCCAACTGGCCAGCTTCCTCGAAAAAGACTTTTCTGGCTGGCGACAAGTCGTCGTGGCGCAAAATTTGAAGATTGATGCAGCGTAAATCTCGCCGATGAGTCTAGTGTAGTCCGGCACACTAGATCAGGCGTACTGCTCACCGGTAAAATAGAACATGTTGCGCTGCGCAACTCACCTTTCGTTCAACCCCGCAGCCATGTAGAGGACTACCATGTATAAAAACCTCGCAGCCACGCTGGTGGCCGCTTGCTTTTTCTCACCCGTTTTTTCCCAAACCACGCCTACAGCTATTGCCGCGCCACTCAAGGCCGCTTGGGTGTATGTCGCGCCGCTCACTGATGCAGGCTGGGTGCGCCAGCATGATGAGGGACGCAAAGCTGTGCAAGCGGCACTCGGCGGTAAAGTCAAAACGACTTATGTTGAAAACGTGCCCGAGGGCGCGGATGCTGAGCGTGTGATTCGAGATTTAGCCTCTCAAGGCAACAACATCATCTTCACACCCAGCTTTGGCTACATGGAGCCCACGATGCGCGTGGCGCGGGATTTTCCGAACGTGCGCTTTGAATCGATCACCGGCTACAAAACTGCGCCCAACGTGAGCGCTGCCAACGCCCGCTACTATGAAGGCCGCTACCTCGCGGGCATTGCCGCAGGCCGCATGACCAAGACGAATATGGCAGGCTATGTGGCGGGTTTTCCGATTCCCGAGGTGCTTCAAGGCATCAATGCATTCACTTTAGGCATGCAATCGGTCAATCCCAAAGCTCAGGTCAAAGTGGTGTGGCTCAATGCGTGGTTTGACCCACCGAGGGAAAGAGATGGGGCGATGACTCTCATGAACCAAGATGCCGATGTGCTGGCATTTCACACGGGCTCCAACGCCGTGATGATCGCTGCGCAAGAGCGCGGCAAGCTCGCTGTGGCCTATCACTCGGATATGCGCAAGGTGGCGCCCGATGCGCAGATTGCCGCAGTCACTCACCAATGGGGCGCGTATTACGCCAAACAAGTGCGCGCTTTGCTCGATGGCAACTGGAAGAGCGGCAACTTTTGGGGCGGCGTGCGCGAAGGCATGATTCGGGTCGACAGCTTTGGGCGACAAGTGCCTGCGAGCGTGATTGCCGAAGTCAATGCAGCACAAAAGGCCATCGGCGAAGGCAAACTGCACCCGTTTGCAGCCGCCGCGCAAGACGTGCTCGATAACGAAGGCCATATCCTGATCCCTCGCGCAAGCACGCTGGCCGATGGGCAAATCCTGTCAATGAATGCGCTCGTGGCAGGTGTCATCGGAAAGATTGCAAAATAGCGGGGTGAACACACCCTCCCCCGCAATTCCTATCCGCGCTTACCGCGCCAGTTTGCTGCGCTTTGCCGCAGATGGCACTGCGCAGCTCGATCAAGATGGTTTGCTGGTGGTGGATTCACACGGCAAGGTGGCGGCGGCGGGCGATTTTGCCTTGCTTGGCTCGCAGTTCGCTCATGTCCCTACGCAACACTTGCCGGGCCGCATCCTCGCACCCGGCTTTGTGGATCTGCATGTGCATTACCCGCAAATCGATGTGATCGGCTCACCTGCTGACGGCCTGCTGCCTTGGCTTGAAAATTACACCTTTCCAGAAGAAAAACGTTATGCAACCGGCGAATATGCTGCGCAGAGTGCTACGTTTTTTATAGCAGAATTGCTGCGCAACGGCGTGACCACTGCGCTCACCTTTGCCACCTCGCACGTCGCCTCAGTCAACGCATTATTTGAAGCGGCCAACACCGCAGGCCTGCGCATCATCACTGGCAAATGCATGATGGATCGCAACTGTCCTGAAGGCGTGCGCGATGAAACTACAACCTCACTGATCGACACCGAAGCCCTCATCCAGCGCTGGCATGGCCAAGGTACGCGCGGCCAGCTCGGCTACGCAATCACGCCGCGCTTTGCGCCCACCTGCTCGGATGCGCAAATGCGGGGCATGGGCGAGCTGGCTGCGAAATACCCGGATGTTTGGATTCAATCGCATGTGAGCGAAAACGCCGATGAAATTGCTTGGGTGCGCGAGTTGTATCCGCAAGATGCGAGCTACCTGAGCGTTTATGACCGCTTTGGTTTGCTGCGCGAGAAAAGCATCTACGCGCATTGCATCCATTTTGACGAAGCGGATCGCGCTTTGATGAAGCAGGCAGGCGCAGCAGCAGCCGTCTGCCCCACCAGCAATTTATTTCTTGGCAGCGGCAATTTTGACTTCGCAGCTGCGCAAACCAGCGGCATGACGCACAGCTTAGCCAGCGATGTAGGCGGCGGCACATCGTTTTCCCCTTTCAAAACTATGCTCGCCGCTCACTACGTAGCGCGCAGCAGCTCACTGAGTGGCGGTATCACCAAACCAGCCATCACACTCTCACCTCAACGCCTCTGGTGGCTCCACACCGCAGGCGCAGCGCAGGCGCTCGGCCTGGAAGGCGTGGTGGGCAATTTGCAACCCGGCTGCGATGCCGACATCCTCATCCTCAACCCGCAAGCCACCCCGTTGCTCGCGCGCCGCGCCGCCCGCGCCCAATCGCTCGATGAACTCCTCTTCGCCCTCATCGTGCTGGGCGATGAGCGGGTGGTGGAGCGAGCTGTGCTGGCCAGCAGTTAAAATCACGCCATGCCCAAGCGAGCCGATGACAAACCCGATTCTCAAGCGCCTTCATCACTTGATCTGAGTGCGCATTTCCTGATTGCCATGCCGGGCATGGAAGATGAAACCTTTGCGAAATCGGTGGTGTATCTGTGTGAGCACACGGATCGCGGCGCATTGGGAATCATGATCAACAAGCCCACCGATTTGACCTTGCCCAAGCTGTTTGCCAAGGTGGATTTGCCTTTGGGCCGCAAAGATTTGCAAGAGACTTTGGTGTTTGGCGGCGGGCCGCTGCACAGCGAGCGTGGCTTTGTGCTGCATGAAAAGCAAGTGGCGCAGATGGTGACTTTTGCCGATATGAAGGCTGAGCCATTGAGTGATGACAGTGATCACAACACGCCCAAGCCTGCGGACGACAAGCCCTTAAGCCTAGAGCAGCAGCTGATGCAAGCGCTGCAAGAGGAGGCGGAAAAAGCGGTGAATGAAACGTTTTACGCTTCATCGCTCACGATTTCTGATGGCCTTGAGATGACCACCTCCAAAGATGTGCTGGAAGCCATGTCCAGCGGAGGCGGGCCACGTAGGGTGCTGGTGTCGCTCGGCGCATCGGGCTGGGCCAAAGGGCAGCTCGAATCGGAGCTGGCCGAGAACACATGGCTTCATGTGAAGGCCAGCGCCGAGGTGATTTTTGATACGCCCGTGAGCGAGCGCTACACCAAGGCGCTGGCCTTGCTGGGCTTGCAAGAATGGATGATCTCCCGCGAGGTGGGGCGGGCATGATGCTAACTTCTGTTGCACGCCCCACCCCACGCATTCTTCCCGCGCAGCACCAATCCTTTTTAGCTTTTGATTTTGGCCAAAAGCGCACTGGCGTGGCCAGCGGCAACTTGGTTGCCCGCACTGCACAGCCGCTCAAAACGATTCACGCCGATCAAACCGATGCGCGCTTTACACAGATTGCAAAACTCCTGCAAGAATGGCAGCCCGATGCACTGGTGGTGGGCATCCCCACACATCCCGATGGCGCGCCGCACGAGATGACGCGCTTAGCGCAAAAATTTGCACGCCAGCTATTGGGCCGCTTCAATCTGCCTGTGCATGAAGTGGATGAGCGCTACAGCAGCGCAGAGGCCGCCTCGCGCGGCGCAAGCGATCTAGATGCAGAAGCTGCCGCGATATTGCTCGAACAATTTTTTTCGGAACTCCAACCATGAAGCTTACATTAGATGCGCCCACGCTCTACGCCGAACTCCTCAGTGGCGTGCGCAGCATGCGCGAGCCCAGCACGCAATTGCTCGGCATCACCTCGGGCGGCGCTTGGCTGGCGCATGCCTTGCATAGCGATTTAGGGCTTGCTGGCAAAGCCGGCCAAATATCATCCGCCATGCACCGCGATGATTTTGCCAAGCGCGGCATGGCGCACACCGATCAAACTGTGATTCCTTTTGATGTGAACGGGCAAGACATTGTGCTGATCGATGATGTGCTCTACACCGGGCGCACGATTCGGGCCGTGCTCAATGAGCTGTTTGACTACGGGCGGCCTGCGCGGGTCCGCTTGGCGGTGTTGGTTGATCGGGGTGGGCGACAGTTGCCAGTGCAGGCTGATTTTGCGGCGGCACGCTTGAGCCTGCCCGAGAGCCAATCGCTCACCTTGGCTAAAAAAGATGACGGTTCATTTAGTTTCAAGATCGAGGAGGCTTGAATGCTCTACAAACGAAATCCCCAGCTCAATAAGAATGGCGAGCTGGTTCATTTGCTCTCGACCGAGGGGCTGCCCAAAGCCATCCTCACACAAATTCTAGACACCGCCAACAGCTTCGTGAGCCTGAACGACCGCGAGGTGAAAAAAGTGCCTTTGCTGCGTGGCAAAAGCGTGTTCAACTTGTTTTTTGAAAACTCCACCCGCACGCGCACCACCTTTGAGATTGCAGCCAAGCGCTTATCGGCAGATGTAATCAATCTCGACATCGCCAAATCCTCAGCGAGCAAGGGCGAGAGTTTGCTAGACACAATTGCCAATTTGTCGGCCATGGCCGCTGATATTTTTGTGGTCCGCCACAGCGAATCGGGCGCGCCTTATCTCATCAGCCAGCATGTGGCGCCGCATGTGCATGTGGTCAATGCGGGCGATGGGCGGCATGCGCACCCCACGCAGGGCCTCTTGGACATGCTCACGATTCGTCACTACAAAGGCGATTTCTCGAATCTCACGGTGGCCATCGTTGGCGATGTGCTTCACTCGCGCGTGGCCCGCTCGGATATTCATGCGCTCACGACTCTGGGCTGCGCAGAAGTGCGTGCGGTGGGCCCGCGCACTTTGATTCCAAGCGATTTACGAGAAATGGGTGTGCAGGTGCACCACAGCCTAGAAGAAGGCATTCGCGGCGCGGATGTGGTGATCATGCTGCGCCTGCAAAGCGAGCGCATGAGCGGCGCGCTGTTGCCCTCAAGCCAAGAATACTTCAAGAGCTTTGGCCTGACGCAACAAAAACTGCAAGTGGCCAAGCCAGATGCCATCGTGATGCACCCCGGGCCGATCAATCGCGGCGTAGAAATTGATTCTTCCGTGGTCGATGGCAAGCAAAGCGTGATCTTGCCGCAAGTGACCTTTGGCATTGCGGTGCGCATGGCGGTGATGAGCATTGTGGCGGGGAATGAGGCATGAAAATACTGATCAAAAATGGGCGGGTGATTGACCCCACATCGGGCCATGATGCTGTGGGCGATGTAGCGATTGCTGCAGGCCGCATCACGGGGCTGGGTAAAGCACCTGCTGACTTTGCAGCCGAACGCACGATTGATGCCACTGGCAAAATCGTCTGCCCCGGTTTGGTGGACTTATGCGCTCGCCTGCGCGAGCCAGGCTATGAGCATGAAGGCATGCTCGAATCGGAGTTGGCTGCTGCTGTTGCAGGCGGCATCACCTCACTCGTGTGCCCGCCCGATACCGACCCTGTGCTCGATGAGCCGGGCCTCGTGGAAATGCTCAAATACCGCGCGGAGAAGCTGCACCAATCGCGCGTGTTTCCTCTTGGGGCACTCACCCAAGGCTTGAAAGGCGAAGCGCTGACCGAGATGGCTGAACTGACCGAGAGCGGCTGCATTGGCTTCACGCAGGCCGAAGTGCCGCTGGCCAACACCCAGGTGCTGATGCGCGCGCTGCAATATGCCAACACCTATGGCTACACGGTGTGGCTGCGAGCGCAAGAAATGCATTTAGGCAAGGGCGTGGCGGCCAGCGGCGCGCTGGCCACTCGGCTGGGCTTATCCGGCGTGCCGGTAGCAGCCGAGACGATTGCGCTGCACACGATTTTTGAGCTGGTGCGCGCCACGGGATCTCGCGTGCACCTGTGTCGCATCAGCAGTGCAGCGGGTGTGGCATTGCTTCGTGCAGCCAAAGCAGAAGGATTGCCTGTGACGGCTGATGTGAGCATCAACTCCCTGCATCTGACCGATGCCGACATCGGCTACTTCGATAGCCGCGCCCGCGTGACTCCCGTGCTGCGCCAGCAGCGCGACCGCGAGGCACTGCAAGCAGGCTTGCTCGATGGCACGATTGATGCGCTGGTGAGCGATCACAACCCTGTTGAGGCCGATGCCAAGAACCTGCCGTTTGGCGAAGCAGAGGCGGGCGCAACTGGCTTGGAATTGCTACTTTCATTGGCTTTGAAATGGGGCGAACAACACCAACAGCCCCTGGCACAAACCCTCGCACGCATCACGCATGCACCTGCCAAAGTGCTCGGCTCCGCACTTGGCACATTAAGCGCAAGCGTGGGCCAACTGGTGGTGGGCGGTGTGGCTGATGTGTGC
Organism: Allobrachymonas sp.; assembly: GCA_043769055.1. Classification (GTDB taxonomy): domain Bacteria; phylum Pseudomonadota; class Gammaproteobacteria; order Burkholderiales; family Burkholderiaceae_C; genus JANMDU01. Next base: position 9,606 of record JAYVJQ010000311.1, on the reverse strand, counting down.
GTGTTTGATCCATCGACAAGCTGGAGTGTGACAAGCGATGCACTGCGCAGCCAAGGCAAGCACACGCCCTTTGCGTATGAGATGAATGGCACTGAGATGACGGGCCGCGTGACGCATACTGTGGTCTCTGGTCATATCGTTTTTGAGAAAATCTAAATGGAAAACACCATCAACCTCACCTACAACGCTTGGCCGATGCATGGGCTGTGCTGCAAGCGCATGGCGATGTGGCTGGCGCGATGAAGCCCGATGCGAATCGCTTGGCCTTTGCCGACCCTGAATTTTTGCTGCGCCGCGAGCTGCGCGGCATGCGCATGCAAATGGAATTGCTCAAGCCCGAATTGGGGCAAGCCGAAGCGGGCGTGGAGAACACGATTGTGGTGTTTGGCGGCGCGCGCTTTTGCAGCCCAGAGGATGCACAAGTGGCACTCAGCAACGCTCAAAAAAGTGGTGATGCTGGCGAGCTGGCAAAAGCCCAGCGCCTCATGCGCAATGCACCTTACTACACACAAGCACGCGAGTTCGGCAAGCTCGTTGCGCAATACAGCATGAACTGCGCACAAGAAGAAAAACTCTTCATCTGCACCGGCGGTGGCCCGGGCGTAATGGAGGCGGCCAACCGTGGCGCACATGATGTGGGCGCACCTTCTGTGGGCTTGTCGATTGCGCTGCCGCGCGAAGAAAAGCCCAACCCCTATGTGCCAGCGGACTTGAGCTTCAAATTTCACTACTTCGCCATCCGCAAAATGCATTTCATGATGCGCGCCAAAGCATTGGTGGCCTTCCCCGGCGGCTTTGGCACACTGGATGAATTGTTTGAAGTGCTCACGCTCGTGCAAACGCGCAAGGCCAAGCCTGTACCGATCTTCCTGTATGGCTCGCAGTACTGGAAGAAAGTGATCAACTTCGAAGCGCTGGCCGATGAAGGCGCGATCTCGCATGAAGATTTGAAACTGTTTAGCTATGTGGATGATGCGCAAACGGCGTGGGCTGCGATTGAGCAGTTTTATGGCTTGAAAGCAAAGTAAGCGCTCGCTGAACGCCATGGGTAAGCGCAGCTTGTCGCACCACCAAATGCTGCTGCTGTGGTGGACAGCGCTCACGCTCGTCGCCCTGCTGTGGGATGCGGGTGGCCAAGATCTGGCGGTATCTGCTTGGTTTGGCAATCAAGGTGGTTTTGCGCTGCGCGAGCATGCGCTGTGGGGGCGCGGCATGTACCAGTTGCAGCGCGTGTTGGGCTGGGCTGCTTTGGCGGTGCTGCTCTGGCTAACCCTCAAGCCACGCGGGCCTTGGCTTGCACTGCCCAAAGCGCAGCGCTGGGCGATGCTGGGCACGGTCTTGCTGGTGGTGATGCTGATCCCCGTGCTCAAAAAAATGAACACAACCAGCTGCCCTTGGGATTTGGCGCAGTTTGGTGGCGCAGCCAAGGCGCAGTGGGTGAGCCATTGGAATTGGGGCGTGAGAGACACGGGCGCGCATCGCTGCTTTCCAGCGGGGCATGCCTCTACTGCATTGGGCTTTTTGGCCGTGCCCGTATTTTTATTGCCTGTCTCGCGCACTGCTGCGCTGATTGCCATTGCGCTGATTGCCACAGCAGGAGCGTGGATGGGCATCACGCAGGTCTATCGCGGTGCGCATTATGTGAGCCACAGTTTGTGGACGGCTTGGATCAGTCTGAGTGTTGCAAGCGTGCTTGCGTGGCTGACAGATCGCGTCCAATCGAGGCACACTGAGCTGTGATGACTACAGCGCTGGCATCAGCTCAAATCGCCCGTAGCGGTCTTCGCGTAGGCCAAGGAATTGGGCAATTCACCGCTGCGCATATTGAGTAACTCCCAGAGCTCGCTGGCCTCATGCTCTGTGGCCAATTCCAAGCGCAAGGCCGTGCCTTCCTGCCCTTGGCCGAAGAGCAGGCCTGGCTGCAAGTTGATTTCTAAGAAAAATCCGTCACTGCTGGAGCTGGCAATGGCAGACACCGACAGGCTTTCTTCTTGCCGGCTCATGCCTAAATTCTTGTTGCGGCGATTGCCTTTGAAGCGCAAGGTATCGCCGTGGTAACTGATCTGCCCTGCGCCCGAGAAGCCCCACGCGCCGGGCTTGACCGGGCCACCTCCGTAGCGCACATTGAATTGCGGCCACATGCCCGATGACGGTGCGCCCAGGCGGCTGAGTTCTTGTGCATTCGCGGTTGCCGCGCGCTGCGATTCGTTGCGATCTTCCAGCAGTTCAGCTACCGTCATGTCCGCGCCATCGTCGCGGTAAACCAGTTGATCATCGGTCACGATATTTTTCACGCGCATGCCCACAATCATGCGCCGCTCATAAGGCCCGAGGGATTTACCGTTGACGAATAAGCTGTATTTGAAACCCATTTTTTGATGCGATTTGATTGGATGTTCAATACACATCATAGCAAGCAAGGCAAAAAAAAGACTCCCGCAGGAGTCTTTTTCTCATCATGTCGCAGGAGTGCAACTGGCGTGTGATTTACACGCGCTTTCTGTATTCGTTGGTGCGCGTATCAATCTCCACCTTATCGCCTTGCGCCACAAAAATCGGCACGCCGATTTCAAAGCCCGTGGCGATCTTGGCAGGCTTCAAGACTTTGCCCGACGTATCACCCTTGACGGCTGGCTCTGTCCAAGTAATTTCGCGCTCAACACTGGTGGGCAGTTCGACAGAAATTGCTTTTCCGTCGTAGAACACGACTTCAGCGGTCATGCCTTCTTCCAGATAGTTGAGCGAATCGCCCATGTTTTCGGATTCGACTTCGTACTGGTTGTATTCGCTGTCCATCCACACATACATCGGGTCAGCAAAGTAGGAGTAGGTGCAATCTTTTTTGTCGAGAATAATTTGCTCGATTTTGTCATCGGCTTTGAAGACGACTTCGGTGCCAAAGTTGGCAATCAAGCTCTTGATTTTCATGCGCACGGTGGCGGAGTTGCGGCCACCACGGCTGTATTCGGTTTTCAAAATGACCATGGGGTCTTTGCCGTGCATGATCACGTTGCCGGCGCGCATTTCTTGAGCGATTTTCATGGGGTGCTTTCTTGGGGGCTGGGCTGAAATTTTTCAGCAAATTCATCATGCAGCAGTGCGTTGCTGCAAAGCCTTTGATTCTAACCCGATTTGCGTCTATTTGGACGGTGCTTAAACCGCTTGAATTCTCTTTTCTTCAACAAAATCAAGCAGTTGCGAGGCTAAATCGCGCTGTGCCAAGATACGATCGCGTGCAGCTTGAGTGCAAACTGTCCAATTTTTTACATCCATTTCAGGTAAATCCCCCGTTTGCAAGCCATTCCAAATACGGTGAAATTCGCACAAATCAGCAGGCGCTTGCAGCCAGTCTAAGAATGCTTCGAGCTTGGCCGCATGCGCACCGTCAGCTTGCGGATAAATCTGCCACACGAAGGCACGGCCAGAGAGCAGCGCGCGCACCAAGCTGTCTTCCCCGCGCACGAAATTCAACTCGCAACTGGCCAGCAATTCGTCGTACTGAGCTTGCGTCATCCATAATTGCTCATGAATTAATAGCAATCTACGCATATTCCATGCCGGGGATTTCTCATTTTTGTTTAAAAAAGCGGCTTGTGTAGCCTGCTGCCCACGCCCTGCCATGACGAGCAGTTCGGTCGGCTTTGCGCGGTCGGCCAGTTGCTGCAAGAGCTGTGGCAAGGCAGGCGGCTCGTAGCACAGCAGGCTGATGCGGCGTGATTCCTGATCTTTAGGCAACTCGGTAGGCATCGCTTGAAAGTCATGTAACAAGCCCCCCGTGCCTTCGGTCAAGCCGGGATAGAAAAACCATTTCGTTATGCCCTGCGCAGGCCCACTCATGACGGGTGACGGCAAGCCGTGGCTGCGCTGCACAAAGCCTTCAGCGCTCAGATACTCCAAATTAATCCAAACAGGCGTATTTTTAAAGCTTTTTAGGCCATTTCCCGTCATAAAATCTACGTTATTTGCTATTGAATTTATAGCAATCCATGCATGATTAATCTCGCATCCAAAGGCTTCGATCACCACATCGCCGGGCGCATCCACGCCAATTTGCGGCAAACCATCGCTCCACCTGCGCACCTCAACGCCTTCGCAGCCGCCTGGGGCCATCCATTGCAAGGCAGTCGCATCATCTGCCCATAGCCGCACTTGCTGCCCACGCGCGGCCAGTGCAGCGCTGAGCCGCCAGCACACGCCAATATCGCCAAAATTGTCAATGACGCGGCAGAAAATATCCCAGCGCAAGACCTGCATAGGGGGTCAAGCAGGCTGCAGTTCCGCGTCGAGCGCCAGCTCCCCGCGCAGCGAAAATCCCAAGCGCTGGGAGATGTGGATATCCATCAACTCCCCCGGCATGCGCTGCAATGCGCTGCTACTCGCTGCAAAATTAATGACACGGTTGCACTCGGTACGGCCCATCAATTCAGGTGCAGCAGGCTTGCTGTTGCGCGATGGTCCTTCGACTAAGATGCGCACTGTTTTGCCAACAAGAGCATCGCTGGCCGCATGCGTGTTGTCGTTAATGGCTTTTTGCACCTGCGCCAATCGGCGCTGCTTTTCCTCATGCGGCGTTGTATCTTCCAGCGATGCTGCGGGTGTGCCGGGGCGCGGGCTATAAATGAAGCTAAATGAGTTGTCAAACCGCATGTCGTCTATCAGCTTCATCGTCTTGCTGTGATCCTCATCACTCTCGCCCGGGAAGCCAATGATCAGATCGGTGGAAAGAGACAGCTCAGGGCGAATCACGCGCAACTTGCGGATGATGCTTTTGTATTGCAGGCTGGTGTAGCCGCGCTTCATGGCAGCAAGGATACGATCTGAGCCGTGCTGCGCCGGCAAATGCAAATGGCTCACGAGCTTAGGCAGCTTGGCATAGGCTTCGATCAGCGCTGGTGTGAACTCATTGGGGTGGCTGGTGGTGAAGCGAATGCGCTCGATACCTGGGATGTCGCTCACGTAATCGAGCAAGGTGGCAAAGTCGCAAATGTCTGCGGTGTTGCCCATCACGCCTCGATAAGCGTTCACGTTCTGCCCCAGCAAATTGATCTCGCACACGCCCTGCCCGGCAAGCTGCGCCACCTCCAGCAGCACATCATCGAGCGGGCGGTTGACCTCTTCGCCGCGCGTGTAAGGCACCACGCAGTAGCTGCAATACTTGGAGCAGCCTTCCATGATGCTCACAAAGGCGCTCACGCCTTCGCGGCGTGCAGGCGGCAAGTGATCAAACTTCTCAATCTCTGGAAAGCTGATGTCCACCTGCGATTTTTTGGTTCTGAGTTGGCTGGCCAGTAGCTCAGGCAAGCGATGCAAAGTCTGCGGGCCAAACACCACATCCACATAAGGCGCGCGCTTGATGATGGCCTCGCCCTCTTGGCTGGCCACGCAGCCGCCCACACCAATCTTCACGCCCTTGGCCTTCAAATGCCGCACGCGCCCCAAATCAGAAAACACCTTCTCCTGCGCCTTCTCGCGCACCGAGCAGGTATTGAACAACACCAAATCAGCCTGCTCCACATCGTCGGTTTTTTCGTAGCCCTCAGCGGCGTGCAACACATCGACCATTTTGTTCGAGTCGTACTCGTTCATCTGGCAGCCAAAGGTTTTGATGAAGACTTTTTTGCTCATGGCAAAGATTCCTAAGAAGCAAGGTGATTGCTATAAATTGAATAGCAAACTATGTATATTTTATGCCGGCTAACAGCCGATTTCGATCAAAGGCAGGGCAGCAAACTACTTCTGCGCGCGCTGCTGACGACCCATTTGCTCAAAGCTAGGCAACTGATTGAATGGCGTTTTGCCATCGTCTTGCTTGGGCGCGCCTTCGTCCGAGGCAAACTGAAAATTGTTTGCTGGCGTATTGGTCTTCATCTTCTGCTTGGCTTCCAGCTCTGTGAGAATCCACACCTCGTGAATTTCAGTGGCGTTGCGCACAAAATTAACCGTCAGTTCCAAGCCCGTGATGCTCGCTGACATCACCAGCCGATTGCTGGTATCCCGAATCCGCGCACCGGGCGAGAGCCGCTCGCGCTTGCCATCAATCAAAATTTCAGGCGCTTGCACGACCTGCATCTTGCCGCGCAAGGCTTTATCAGGAAATTTGCGCAAGCCGGGCGTGCCCTGCTGAATGATCACATTTTCATTCACAGGCAGCGGCTCAGACAATTGCGCTTGAGCAGCAAAGCCAACGCTGGCCAAGCAAAGAAACAAAAAACAGCGGTTCATGGTGAACATCCAGAGGCTGTGGAACAAGAGTCGATTTTACCCTGCACTGGCGGCTCGTTGCGCGCCCGCGACACAGGCCCGCCCACACAGTCACGCAACGGACAAACAACAACTGCACACAATTGCCCAACCCGTACAAACCCGCTGACTCGGGCTCTCCAAAGCAAGTTTTAATATGACAGTCATATTTCACCCGTAGATTCGGTATCTTTTAGGAGCTTTCGTCATGAAATTACGTCTTTCCGCCATTGCTTTGGCCTCTGCCTTGGTCAGCCCGGCTTTCGCCCAAACTGAGATCCAGTGGTGGCACTCGATGGGTGGCGCACTCGGTGAATGGGTCAACGACCACGCCAAAGACTTTAACGCCAGCCAGTCGGCTTACAAAGTCGTTCCCACCTTCAAGGGCAGCTACGATGAGTCCATGACCGCAGCAATTGCCGCTTTCCGCGCAGGCAACGCACCGCATATCTTGCAGGTGTTTGAAGTGGGCACGGCCACCATGATGGCTTCCAAACAAGCCATCGTTCCTGTGGGCAAAGTGATGAAAGATGCAGGTGTGCCGTTTGATCCAAAGTCTTATGTGCCTGCAGTGGCTGGCTACTACACCGCTCCTGACGGCCAAATGCTGAGCTTCCCGTTCAATAGCTCCACCACAGTTTTCCATTACAACAAAGATGCCTTCAAAGCAGCTGGCTTGGATACAGAGAAGCCGCCCACCACATGGCCTGAAGTCGCTCGCGCAGCCGCCCTGCTCAAAGCCGCTGGCCATAAGTGCCCATTCACTTCAAGCTGGATGAGCTGGACGCAGCTAGAGAGCTTCTCTGCTTGGCACAACACCGAATTCGCCACTTTAGGCAATGGCATGCGCGGCATCAATGCACGCCTGAACTTCAACACGCCGCTGCATGTGCGCCACATTGAAAATTTGGGCAATATGGCTAAAAATGGTTTGATGGTTTACAAAGGCCGTGGCAACTTGGCGGATGCCACGTTCGTCTCTGGCGAGTGCGCCATGATGACGGGCTCTTCCGCCTTGTACGGCAACATCAAACGCAACGCTAAATTTGCCGCTGGCACGGGCGCTCTGCCCTACTATCCCGATGTCAACGGTGCGCCTCAAAACACCGTGATCGGCGGCGCTTCGCTGTGGGTCATGTCAGGCAAGAAAGCCGATGAATACAAAGGCGTAGCGCAATTTTTTGCCCACCTATCTAAACCCGAGGTCGATGCCAGAAGCCACCAGCGCACAGGCTACCTCCCCCTGACTCCTGTGTCTTTTGCGCTGACCGAAAAATCGGGCTTTTACAAGCAAAACCCTGGCACCGATGTGTCCGTCAACCAAATGATCCGCAAGACCACCGACAAATCTCGCGGCATTCGCTTGGGCAATTTCGTACAAATCCGCACCATCAACGACGAGGAATTTGAACAAGTCTGGTCCGGCAAGAAGACTGCTCAGGAAGCTTTGGATTCTGCGGTCAAGCGCGGCAACGAATTGCTGACTCGCTTTGAGGCGGCCAACAAAGGCAAGATGTAAGTGCTGATCGGGTAGTGGCTGCTCAGGTGCATTTTTATGACAAAACAGCCTCTACCCGGCATATATTCTGCGCAGAGTGCTATTATTTTAGTAGTATCTATGCATCTCCCCATACCTTAGGCTCAACTCATGGCGACTGAAAAGCGCGTCGTTTTCCGCTCCACCTGGCTGCCGTGGGCCTTGGTCGCGCCGCAAATGGCGGTGGTGCTGGTGTTCTTCTTCTGGCCTGCGGGGCAAGCGCTCTATCAAAGCGTGTTGCAGCAAGATGCGTTTGGCACATCCACTGAATTTGTGGGCATGCAAAACTTCAAGCAACTGTTTGCCGACGAAACCTATCTTGCCTCGTTCAAAACCACGGCAGTGTTTTCGCTGCTCGTCGCAGTGGCAGGTTTGAGTATTGCCTTGCTGCTGGCCGTGTGCGCCAATCGCGTGATTCGCGGTGCGATGGCTTATAAAACTTTGCTGATCTGGCCCTATGCGGTTGCGCCCGTGATCGCGGGTGTGCTCTGGGCTTTTATGTTTGCTTCGCCCATGGGTGTGATCAGTTTTACATTGAACAGGCTGGGCTATGACTGGAATCACTTGCTGCAATCGGGCGATGCGATGACGCTGATTGTGATTGCCGCCGTGTGGAAGCAAATCAGCTACAACTTCTTATTCTTCCTCGCAGGCTTGCAGAGCATTCCCAAATCTTTGATCGAAGCGGCGGCGATTGATGGCGCATCGCCCACCCGCCGCTTTTGGACGATTGTGTTCCCGCTGCTCTCGCCCACCACTTTTTTCCTGCTCGTGATCAATGTGATTTATGCCTTCTTTGATACCTTTGCGATCATCGATGCGGTGACGCAAGGTGGGCCGGGCAAAGATACGGCGATTCTCGTTTACAAGGTGTACTACGATGGTTTCAAAGCACTCGATCTGGGCGGCTCGGCAGCACAATCTGTCGTGCTCATGGTGATCGTGATCGCGCTGACCGTGTTTCAGTTCAAGTTCATTGAACGCAAGGTCAATTACTAATACAAGCGCAGGGTGAATTACTAATGATTGAACGCCGCCCCATCTCTGATTTCGCCGCACACGCCATTTTGATCATCGGCGTGGCGATTGTGGCCTTTCCGCTGTATTTAGCCTTCGTTGCCTCCACACAAACCGCGCAAGAAATTGCGCAATCGCGTCCCATCTCGCTGCTGCCCGGCAGCAACATGGCCGAAACCTATTACTTCGCCTTGATGGGTGGCAAAACCAGTTTGGGCAGCACCTTTGCGCCTGCTTGGCCGATGATGTTGGTCAGCCTAGGCAGCGCGCTGATCATCGCAATTGGCAAGATCACGATTTCTCTGCTCTCGGCCTTTGCCATCGTGTATTTCCGCTTTCCGTTTCGCAACATCGTGTTTTGGATGATCTTCGTCACGCTGATGCTGCCGGTGGAAGTGCGCATTGGGCCGACCTATGAAGTCGTCTCGGATTTGAAAATGCTCAATTCGATGGCGGGCTTGACTGTGCCCTTGATCGCATCTGCCACCGCCACCTTTCTCTTCCGCCAATTCTTCCTCACCGTGCCTGACGAGCTGGTTGAAGCCGCGCGCATGGATGGCGCTTCTCCCATGCGATTTTTTAAAGATGTATTGTTGCCATTGTCCAAAACCAGCATCGCCGCCTTGTTTGTGATTCAGTTCATCTACGGCTGGAATCAATACCTGTGGCCACTACTCGTGACCACCGACGAAACCATGTACCCCATCGTGCTCGGCATCAAGCGCATGATCTCCGGCGAGGCCTACACCGAATGGAACGTGGTCATGGCCACCACGCTCCTCGCCGCTCTGCCGCCCGCACTGGTGGTGATC
>JAYVJQ010000310.1:0-3277 GCA_043769055.1 Allobrachymonas sp. | reverse complement strand
GCGCCCAAAGGCCGGCCACGCGTCTGACTTTTTTGCACCGCGCCTGAGCGGCCAGCCGCCTGAGCGCGCGCCTTGGCAGCTTGGCCGACTTGCAGCGCCGCCAACAAGCCAGCGGGTATGGCGGCTTGGGCAGCTTCGAGTACGTTGTCTGCCATGGCTTCGCTGTGATTGCTCAATTCTTCGTCTGCAGACGATTCATTGGGTAAATCGTCAGGTGGCGAGGTCGAGTCCGCGTCTTGCTCTGGCGTGTCTTGCTCCGGCGGCGTTTCGCTTTTCTCTTCCTGCGCCTCTTCCTCGCTATTTGCCGTCTGCGGCAATTGGGTTGCTCGCGGCGCAAGCACCAATTTAGCCGCCAGCGCTGCATGCGCTTCGCTGACTTGGAGCACGCCATCAAGCGCAGCCGCGCAGCGCGCCGCTTTGACAGCGAATAATGGCGCTCGCAACGAATACACGCCCAATGCCAAAGCCGCAGCGCAAAGCGCCTGCACAATGTCGTCAGACACTTCTACGCGGGGCAACAACGCTCTGGCTATTTCAATATCTTGCGGCTTCCATGCAAAGCCATCCATATCCGATTTTTTCGCTTGAAGGCGCACCAAAAAAGCAAACCTGTCCAGCAACGCGCTAGGCACTTGCTCGTCATCCTCCATGCCTTCATCAAGCGCCACCATGCCGATGCGCGCAGGCAACCGCAGCGCCAAGCCGTCGCGCTCAATGGCCACGTCTTGTGTGTCGAGCACGCTGGCAAGCCGCGCCGCTGTACCCGCTGGAATACGCTCAGCCATCGCCAAGATCACCACGCCGCCATGCGCATGCGCCAACACGCCCTGCTGCGCGATGGGGCGGCCTGCGCTGAGCGTTGCGCCCAAATCAAGGCCGCCCAAGAGCGCCGCGTCGTTGATATGGAGAGGAATTCGGCGCTGCGGCGTGTTTGCGGGCAGTAGATTCTTCAGCGTCGCGAGCCATTCATCTCGCGCTGCGCCAGCCGATCCGCGCAGTGCCACACCGCCCAAGCCCGATGGATCAACAGCAAACAACGCTGCTGTCAAAGCGCTCATCAAGCCCCCATGAGTTCAAGCACAGCCCGGTCGACCCGAACGGTCGAGCCCGCATCATCCAGCGGATTGCGGCGCAGGCGATGGCGCAGCGCGGGCGCGGCGATGCGTTTGAAGTGTGCATCCGTGATCGCAGCATCGCCTTGTAGCGCAGCGTAAGCGCGCGCGGCACGAATCAGCGTTAAGTCACCACGCAAGCCGTCTGTGCCCAGCACCATGCACAGCTGAGCAGCGCGCTCGCGCGCTGCATCGCTGATTTGCACTGCCTCTAACCGAGTGCGTCCAGCAACAATGCGCTTGCGAGTTTTTTCATCCTCTTTTTTCCATTGCTCTGTAAAAGCGACCGCGTCGCGCTCAAACGCATCACGGCGCTTAACCACCTCAACGCGGCCCGCCAGATCGGTCGGCGTTTTCACCTCCACTGACAAACCAAAACGATCCAGCAATTGCGGGCGCAGCTCGCCTTCTTCCGGATTGCCGCTGCCCACCAACACGAAGCGTGCTGGATGGCGAATGCTCAGGCCTTCGCGTTCGACCACGTTCTCGCCCGAAGCAGCCACGTAGATCAGTAAATCGACCAAATGGTCTTCCAGCAAATTCACTTCATCAATGTACAAAAAGCCTCGATTAGCACGCGCCAGCAAACCGGGCTCAAAGGCCTTGATCCCTTGCGACAAAGCGCGCTCCAAATCAAGTGCGCCCACCACACGGTCTTCCGTTGCCCCTAGCGGCAGATCAACAACGGGCACGGTGATCAAATGACTCTTCGGCAACCCTTTTTCAGGCTTCGCGCCATCAGCCACAAACGGCTGAGCAGGGTCGCTGTTGTAGGCGCAGCCCACCACCGCACGCATCTTCGGCAGCAGCGCAGCCAATGCACGCACAGCCGTTGACTTGCCAGTGCCCCGGTCACCAAACACCAAAATACCGCCGATAGCAGGATCAACAGCAGCGATCAAAATCGCCAGCTTCATCTCATCTTGGCCTACGATCGCGGAGAAAGGAAATGCAATTGCCATAATGAGCAAAGTATATTGCGATGCGCACGGGCTACAAATGCGTATTTGCCTTGATACTTATTCAATTGATGTGTTTGACGCAACGCATCGCGTCTTTTGCCTCTGAGACAACACCAGGAACAACCCATGAGTTTGTCTAAAAACATCCAACCGCTACACGCCGCTGTGTCCGGGCAGCGCATCGAGCTTCAAACCAGCGCAGGTCGGGTGAGTTTTTATCAATCCGATGCCGTGCAAGGCTCAAAAATGCCGCCCTTGCTGCTGGTTCACAGCGTCAATGCGGCAGCGTCTGCTGCAGAAGTCGCGCCGCTGTATGAGCACTTTTCCCAAACGCGGCCCACTTATGCGATTGATCTACCGGGCTATGGGTTTTCAGACAGAAGCGACAGACCGTACACGATTCGATTGATGACCGATGCTGTGCTAGCCGTGCTGGCGCATATTCGTAGCCAACATGATGCGGCGGCGGTGGACTTAGCTGGCGTTTCGCTGTCTTGCGAATACGTGGCGCGCATTGCTTGCGAAGCGCCTGATGCTGTTCGCCGCATTGCACTGATCAGCCCCACAGGTTTTAGCGGCAGCAAGCGGTATTACAGCGCGCCGGGCTCATCGCGCGGCATTGCGTGGTTTTACCGTGCAGTGAGCAACCCAATTTGGAGCAGCGGCTTATTCAACACACTGGTCAGGCCCGGCGTGGTCCGCTACTTTCTGCAGCGCACTTTTGGCCGCAAGCAAATTGACGAAGCGCTGTGGCGCTATTGCGTCCTAACGGCGAGCCAAAGCGGCGCTAAGCATGCGCCTTTGTGCTTTTTGTCGGCTTATTTATTCGCAGCAGATATCAACACGATTTACGAAAAGCTCGCCTGCCCGGTCTGGGTATCAATGGCCACGCGAGGCGACTTCACAGACTACCGTGGGAAACATACCGTGGAGCAGCGTGCCAATTGGCAGTTTGAGCTCACTGAAGGCGGCGCTCTGCCGTATTTTGAGGATGCGCAAGGATTCGCAGCCAAGCTCGATCAATTTTTTAACTAAAAGTGCCTGTAGCCGTCTATCTATCTGCGCAAGGCGCTACTAAATCTATAGCAAATCAAACGTCACTCTTGCCCGGTGAAGTCGCTCTCTCAGATTCCGAAGGCTCCATCCCGTAAGGCGCTACCAGTTGCCACACATGCGGTGGCACCATGTTTTTCATCTTTGCTG
>JAYVJQ010000309.1:0-3798 GCA_043769055.1 Allobrachymonas sp. | reverse complement strand
CGATCGCGGCGTGTACTTCGCTCCCGCTTTGTACGAAGCGGGCTTCGTCAGCGCGGCACATTCGCAGGCAGATATTGATGAGACAGTGGCTGCAGCGCGTAAGTATTTGCGAGTTTGGCGTGAGATAAGTACTCACTTTTCTATAGCAAACTATCTATATTCCATGTCGGTTAAGTGCTGATTCCGGCATGAAATCACTTGTAGAACGTCAGTCTCTAGGCGGTGCAATAAATCGCACTCATAGCGCTTTTTTTGCAGACCGCACTTTGGGCGCAAGCCGTTTGACAGCTGCTTGCAGCGCCGCTAAATCCAACGCTCCCGGCTCAAAATCTTCGCCCAGCCATTCTTTGATCTCTTCATGCTCGGGATGCGAAGGATCGTGGAAAATTTGCATTTGATCGGCAAACCCACCTGGGCCACCGCAATCTTCCGGCGGGCATCCATGCTCGGCCTTGACCAATTTTGGCAAAGGCTCACTGGTTAACACCAACGATTTGAACGTGATCACATGCTCCCAGTCATCACCAAAATCGTACATGTACAGCAGCTTGTCTTTCAGCTTGGGCAGCGCCTCTTTCACACGCACCTTGTGGGTGCTGCGAGGTTTTTCTTCGTCAAACCCCACCTGCGTCTCAGGCGGCTCAATGCGCAGATCGGGCTGCGCGTTCCAAAAACGGGGCAGTCTTTTGCCTCCTGGCATCGCAAAACCGTGCATGTGGCTGTTTTCCCAGCCCATCGCCGCTTGAATGACTTCGTGCAATTGCGCCAAGCTCATCGCCGGATCAACCAGCACCTCGCGGTAAATCGTGGGCTTCAAGTCGCGCAGCTCGATGCGCAAGAGATAAGCCGTTGATTCTGGCGTGACTGGCGCAGTCGCTGAGGCCGTGCCTAGAGTATCTGCACTCGCCTTCATAGAAGCTTTTTTGATTCGTGGTGCGGTGGGCATGGCTGAAGTCTTTCCAAAATTGATGGCTCAAACGTGATAAGGCCATTTATTGTGTCAGAAGTTGCGACGGGCATCTAGATGAATCAGTTGAACTTCGCGATCATGTCGTAAGGCCACTTTGACACGTGCCCAAAGTCATGCTCCATCCGTGCCCTAGTTTTAGATTTTTTTTAGACAAGCTGTAGCCATCGCTTGTATCAAATGCCCTACAGGACTTGCCATGCAAAGATCGTGCTGCAAGACAGATAAGCCGTAATGTGTTGGGTACACATCGGCTTGATGTGCAGTCTTTCCGTAACGATTTTCGAATTGACGCTTGATCTCGGGGCTTCTTCCCACAGGCTCCACCCCCTTGATTCGCAACAAGACAGCTTCCAAACAAGGCTCGCAAGCCGCAATGTGAATTTTTTTGCGCTTTGCTTCACTCACGAGTCGTTCATCGTAATCTTGATCGGTGTCGAGCAACACCCACACATGATCGTAGGCAAATACACGCGCCTTACGCGCAGCCGTATTCACCACATGCGCCGCCCCTTTGCCACGCGCATTGTCAATAGTTAGAGCCAAACCTGCGCCTCGCGGCACATACAAAGCTCGCAAATAATTGAATAAGGTCACCTCGGCAAACCCCTCGCCCACGATCAACATCGTGGGTAATTGCTCACGCTGCTTCTTAAGCGCTACTTTTCTCATAGACGCGGCACAGCACCATATGCACCCGCCATGTATTTCGCATAAAAATTGTCATCGCTGCGAATGCCTTTAACCTCATCCAGCCGCCAAGCTTGACTCTCGTTGAACTCATCTTTTTCCACCAAAATCACTTGCGATTTAGGCAGCAAATTAAGCACCTCCATCGAATGTGAGGTGAAGAGCAGCTGCGCGTGATGCGGGTTGGTCGCCGGATTGGCAAACAAATCCAAAATCGGCGCGAGCATATGAGGGTGTAAATCACTCTCAAATTCGTCTATCACCGCCACTCCGCCATCAGTCAAAACAGGCATCAGTCGAGAAAGTAGAACAAAGGCTGCCTGCGTGCCCCTAGATTCTCTAGTGATTGGCAAGTGGTATTGCTTGTTATCGCGGCCTTGATGTACGCCTACAGCAAGCCTTAATGGTTTGGATTGCCCCTCCTCATTCGGCACTGTGTATTCACGCAACTGAACACTGGCTAAACCAAAGTCCCAAGCTTGAAGCAAATTATTCATGCGCTCTTGATACGCAGGGCTGTCGTAGAAGAAATTTGTTGCTTTATTCAGTAATTCACGATCTGTCCATTCTTTCCCGGTTTCAACAACATTTGTGCGAAACACAACATTTCTGAAAGCCATTGCTAAAGGCAGCCCGTATTGAATACCGATCGACAAAACCGAAGCATTCGTCCTAGCGTCAATCGTTTCTTGGGGCAAGAATCCAAATCCATTCTCTTTGAAGTCGTAGCCCTTCTTTGACTCATTCCAAGCTCGTTCAAATACATAGCCCATCCTCTCGCGACGCATGTACAAACCTTCAAAATGCACATGCTTAGGCGTTAACTGAACTTTGTAACGCCAAAATCTGGGTTCATTGCCAAGGTACGTTACGAAATCAACTTCCAGCTCAGACAATTGGCCTTCCGCTAGCGCATGTTGCGCAAAAGGGAGATCTTCACCCGGCTTGGCAAGCGTGAATGATGCAACCATGAACCAGTGCAAAAATGCCAGCGCATTGAGCAACGAAGTTTTTCCACCGCCATTGGCTCCAATCACCGCCATCACCTTACCCACCCGCTCCCCGTTAGCATCTTCAGCCCACCAATTAGATTGCTGCTCGCGCATATTCAGACGCAAATCCACCTCCGTGGATTCACGGAACGAATATAAATTGGAGAAGCGGTATCGGTGCAACATAGACCAATTAAAACACGATTTAAACAAATATTTGTTTGAAATACTATTTAATGACGAGTCTTCGATAACTTTTCTAGAAGTAAAACCACAAACAACAAAGGCAAGCCGAAAGACTTGCCTTTGTAACCCTAGCACCGCCGCGCCAAATATTGCTGCCGCCCTAGGAGTGGAGGCCCCGGCGGGGGCTGCTGGGCAGATCAGCCGACTTAGCTCCTGAGCAATGCGCCAAATTCCAACACGAAACCTTGAATGCGTATCTCACTGAATTTGCCCAACACATCCATGCCAATCAAAACGCGAATATCGTCGCCAGCATGTGCCTCAAAATCGATCACCTTGAGGCTTTTGAAATCAGCAAAGCTCACATGGTCGTTGTCTTGCAATTCCAAATCCACAAAATGGTAATAGCTCTTGCGCGAGCCGCCAATACCAAATGCATTGACCTGATCCCAAGCATCTGCGCCAATTTCGGCGCATAACTTTTCACACACGCAACTAATCGCAGCGCCCGTGTCCACCAAAGCCATTGTCTTGAAGGGTTTAAACACCGTGCCGACAACTTGATCTTCCAACGCTTGACTCAAAACGACTGGAATCACCAGTTTGGGGCGAGTACGATCCTCTCGTTGGCTCAGAACACGTGTTAATTGATGCGGCGTTGCCGCGCTCACCGCTTGTGGCTGACCCGGCATCTTCAGCCGTGAAAATGCGAATACCAACCTAGCGAGACAGGTTGCTGCTCTTCAACGGTCGAAATTGAGAACATCATGTCGGGATAGCGACGTTTTCCCTCATGAATCGCCTCGGACGAGCTTGAAAAATAGCCCTGAACTTCGCGATCATGCAGCAAGGCCACTTTGCCATGATGTGCAATCAATACGCGCGGCAACACCTTTTGAAAAGCTTCAAAATTTTCATCAATGATCTGCGTGCGCATACGGGAAGCAATTGTGCTCATGATTT
>JAYVJQ010000308.1:0-15620 GCA_043769055.1 Allobrachymonas sp. | reverse complement strand
CTGGCCGAGAGGGCAGTGACCATGAGCGTGAGAATCAGCAGCTTGGAGCCCAAAGTTTGCCGCCACAGCGCAGCGCTGATCGCAGGAGGCCGCACATTGGCGGGAATCACTTTCCACACCAGATAGGCGCAGACCAGTGCGAGAGCGGCCAATAGCCAAAATGCCAAGCGCCAGCCATACAGACCGCCGATCAAGGCTGCAAGCGGTGCGCCCATTACCGAGGCAATCGACCACCCGAGAAACACCATCGTGATCGCCCGCCCGCGCCGCTCGGGGGCGACCAAGGTGCTGGCTACTGCTGCCGCTTGTGGCGTAAAAATTGCCGCCGAGATCACAGCCAGCACCCGCAGCACCAGCAAGCTGGTGAAATCCGACGCGAGAGCGCAAGCGGCATGCAGCAGCGCATACCAAAGCATGGAAGCGGCCAGCAATCTACGCCGATCCATTTGCCCCACCACCGCGGCCAACAGCGGCGCACCCACACACACGGTGATAGCCGCCGCCGTGATCAACTGCCCCGCAGTGGCCACACCAATTTGCAGCGAAGAGGCAATGTCATTCAAAGTGCCAGGAACCAGCATCACACCCGTGGCGATCACAAAATTGCCAATTAACAAGACCCAGAGCAACAAGGATTCTGAAATTTTGGGGTGCGAGGCGTTGGTGGCGGAGTTCATGCGGAGATCATTGGTTGGGGCTTTTTTGAAGCATTTTGTGATTGTAGCCGGCATAAAATCTATCTAGCTTGCTATACTTTTAGTAGTATCTGGGCGGCCTGTCTTTTGCTGGCTATCAAGTCCAGCAGACCAGATGGTGGACAATACTTGCTCGTCAACTCGCCGCTGATCTCCAGTGGGCATGGTATGTGAGCGCTAGCGCAAAGCAAGATGATTATTTTGGGACAAGTTGGATGATGAAAGTTGTTGGATTTGCTGGTTTTTCTGGCTCAGGTAAAACCACCTTGGTTGAAGGCGTGATTGCTGCGCTCAAAATTCGTGGCTTGCGCGTCTCGATCATCAAGCATGCGCACCACGCGTTTGATATTGACCATCCCGGCAAAGACACCTATCGCCACCGCGAAGCGGGTGCGTTTGAAGTGATGATTGCCTCCAGCCGTCGCGTGGCGCTGATTCGTGAGTTTGAGCGTGAGAACGAAGTCAATGTGCATCACCTGATTGCTGAGCTGTATGAAGGTGTGGATTGGGTGCTGGTCGAGGGCTTTAAGCAAAGCGATTTGCTCAAAATGGAAGTGCATCGCCCCAGCGCCGGCAAGCCCTCGCTGTATCAAGACGATGATTTCATCGTGGCCATGGCCACCGATGAGCCCGCCGTGTTTGAAGGCAAAACCGTGCGCCCCGTGCTCGATGTGAACAGTCCCGATGGCATAGCGCAATGGCTGGTGGACAATGGCGAGCGCTTTGAATACCGCTCTGAAAACTATGTCTAAGCCCAGCTTCCCCCCGTTGCGCTCGCTCGATGAGGCGCTTGCCGAGTTGCTGGCAGCAGTGCAGCCGCTGGGTGAATTTGAAACCGTTTCCACCTTTGATGCCGACCGCCGCGTGCTCGCCCAATCGCTCACCAGTAGCTTGGACGTGCCCGGCTTTGACAACAGCCAGATGGATGGCTACGCGCTGCGCGCAAGCGATGTGCGCGAGGCCGGCGTGGTGTTGCAGGTCACGCAGCGTATCCCCGCCGGGTATTTTGGAAAAGCACTCGAACCACTTTCGGCAGCGCGCATCTTCACGGGTGCGCCGATGCCTGAGGGAGCTGATTGCGTGGTGATGCAAGAAGATTGCGAGCTGGTGAATGAGTGCGAAGGCGGCGTGCGAGTCAACACCGTGCCCCGCGCCGGCCAATGGGTGCGTAGGCGCGGCGAAGATGTGCAGCAGGGCACGGTGGCGCTCTCAAAAGGTGAGCTGCTCGCGCCCGCTGCGCTTGGGCTAGCGGCCAGTTTGGGCTTTGATCGGCTGCAAGTGGCGCGCCGCCCACGTGTGGCGCTTTTTTCAACTGGTGATGAGCTAGTGATGCCCGGCGCAGTAGCCCCGCAAGATTTAAAACCCGGCGCGATTTACAACTCTAATCGTTTCTTTCTGCGCGCTATGCTGCTGCGTGCGGGCTGCGAAGTGACTGATCTGGGCATCGTGCCCGATCAGCGCGAGGCGACTGTGGCGGCTTTGCAATCCGCTGCTCAATCGCATGATTTGATCTTGACCAGCGGCGGCGTGAGCGTCGGCGAAGAAGATCACATCAAGCCTGCAGTACAGCAACTAGGCAGCTTGGATTTGTGGAGCATTTCCATGAAGCCGGGCAAGCCGTTTGCGTATGGGCGGGTGAATCGTGCGGGAGGGTTTGCGCATTTCGTAGGCCTGCCCGGCAATCCTGTTTCCAGCTTCGTCACGTTTGCACTGCTCGTGCGCCCCATGCTGATGCAGATGCAAGGCATGCAGGGGGATCTGTCTGCTCTTGATTCCATAGCACTCCGCGCAGATTCTATGCCGGCTAAGCCCGATAAACGCCGTGAATTCATTCGTGCAAGGCGCAATAACACAGGTGGTGTGGAAGCTTTCGCCAATCAAAACTCAAGCGTGCTCACCAGCTGCGTGTGGGCTGATGGTTTGGTAGATATTCCCGCTGTGCAGGTATTCGCCAAAGGCGATACAGTGCGCTTCATTCCTTTTTCCTCCTTAATGTGACGTGATGTGATGCAAGTTCAAATCAAATACTTTGCTTCGGTGCGCGAGGCGTTGGGCGCAAGCGGCGAATCTGTGAGCACGCAGGCGGCCAGCGTGGGCGCGCTGCGTGATGAATTGCTTGCGCGCGGCGATGAATTTGAATCTGCATTGGCCCGAGGCAAAGCCCTGCGCATTGCGCTCAATCACACGATGACCGACGAATCTGCTGCACTCACCGAAGGCTGCGAAGTCGCCTTCTTCCCGCCTGTAACCGGGGGTTGATGCCATGACAACACGTGTTTCGATTCAAACGCAAGATTTCGATCTGTCGCAAGAAATTGCCGCGCTGCGTGAATCGGACAAGCGCGTAGGCGCAGTGTGCAGCTTCATCGGCACGGTGCGCGACCGCAACGATGGCAGCTCCGTGAGCGAGTTGGAGCTAGAGCACTACCCCGGCATGACTGAAAAATCCATTGAAGCCATGATTGATGAAGCACACAAACGCTTCAACATCTACGCCGCCCGCGTGATCCACCGCATTGGACCTTTGAAACCACTCGACCAAATCGTCTTAGTCGCTGTGACTTCCGCGCATCGAGGCGAGAGTTTTCAAGCGTGTGAATTTTTGATGGACTACCTCAAAAGCCACGCGCCCTTCTGGAAAAAAGAGCAAACCCCGCAAGGTGCAAGATGGGTCGATGCGCGAGTGAGCGATGAAGAGGCGCTGCGCAAATGGGGCTTGGCTGCTCCGCGCTGAAACTGGTTCGAACCAAGAAATATAGTCAGGAACACAGAAAGCACAGAAACTACTCAGAATTCACAGAAAAAAGAAAAAAGAAGAGGAGAAACGGAAAATCTTCTGTGAATTCTGTGTAATTTCTGTGCTTTCTGTGTTTCGTTTTTTAGAGCGCCGCCGCCCTCAATTCAAATACCGAGGCCGCTCACCGCCGCCTGTGTTGCCTTCGCCGGGTAGAGCAGGTTCGCTCGCCGCCACGGTTGCCCCCACCGAGCCGCCCCATTGCGAGATGCCGAGTGCTTTGTCCAATAGATGCACAAAACCATGCACCAGCTTTTGCTCTAGCGCGATGCGAAAGCCGCGAGGGTTGGGGTTAGGCTGCCCATTGTCTAAAGGCAGTTTCTCGTTGAAAGCCATTTGCAATTGACCTGAAGGCAGCGGCGTGACGCTCACCTCGGTGACCAGCAGTGGCTCAGCGCCCAGCGGCAGAGCGGCGGGTGGTTTGTAGGGTGTTTTAAAGTCGGATTGCTGGAGCGATTCTTCGCGCTTGAACTCAGAGAGCATTTGCTGCGTTTGCGCATCGGCGGCAGCGGTGGGCGAGATGGATGCGGATTTCACAGCTTCCTGCTTGGCCACCCATTCAGCCACGATTTTTTGCAGCATCGGCTGCAGGCCCAGCGACAGCCGCCGGGTGAACCACAGACGCAGCTCCTCGCCAGCGGTGGTGTTGATGCGCACCAAGATGCGGTCATGCTCTTGGATGTAATTGACGGAGAGTTGGTGGATGTTCACGCCTACATTTTATGACTTGAAAACTAACTTTCCGAGCCCAAATAGGGTTCAAGTTAGCTATTGAAGGTTTTCCATGCGATTAGACAAACTCACCACCCAATTCCAAGAAGCACTCTCCGAGGCGCAAACGCTGGCGCTCGGGGGTGATCATGCCTATATTGAGCCCGCCCACGTGCTAGCCGCCATGCTGCGCCAAGATGATGGCCCGCGCGCGCTTTTGCAGCGTGCGGGGGTGAACGTGGCTGCGCTGGCTGCCGCAGCCGATGCGGGCATGAAAAAGCTCGCGCAAGTGCAAGGCCAAGAGCAGGTCACGGTAGGTCGTGATCTGGTCTCGCTCATTCAAGCAGCGGAGAAAGAAGGCATCAAGCGCGGCGATCAATTCATCGCGGGCGAGTTGTTTTTACTCGCTTTGGCTGATAGCAAAATCGATCTGACCAAAGCCGCCAAAGAGGCCGGCCTCTCGCGCAAAAGCCTCGCATCGGCTATCGATGCCGTGCGCGGCGGGCAGGGCGTGAACAGCGCTGATGCAGAAGGCCAGCGCGAAGCTTTGAAGAAATACTGCATTGACCTCACTGAGCGCGCCGCCTTGGGCAAGCTCGACCCAGTGATTGGCCGCGACGATGAAATTCGCCGCGCCATCCAAGTGCTGCAACGCCGCACGAAGAACAACCCCGTACTGATTGGCGAGCCCGGTGTAGGAAAAACCGCGATTGTGGAAGGTTTGGCCCAGCGCATCATTGCGGGCGAAGTGCCGGATTCGCTCAAAGGCAAGCGCGTGCTTTCCCTCGATATGGCTGCGCTGCTCGCAGGTGCCAAGTTTCGCGGCGAGTTTGAAGAGCGCTTGAAAACTGTGCTCTCAGAATTGGCCAAAGACGAAGGCCAAACCATTGTGTTCATCGATGAGCTGCACACCATGGTGGGCGCTGGCAAGGCCGAGGGTGCAATGGACGCTGGTAATATGCTCAAGCCCG
Organism: Allobrachymonas sp.; assembly: GCA_043769055.1. Taxonomy (GTDB): domain Bacteria; phylum Pseudomonadota; class Gammaproteobacteria; order Burkholderiales; family Burkholderiaceae_C; genus JANMDU01. The sequence continues at coordinate 10,449 of JAYVJQ010000308.1, read as the reverse complement.
CACTGGCGCGCGGCGAGCTGCATTGCGTGGGCGCAACTACCTTGGATGAATACCGCAAATACATTGAAAAAGATGCGGCACTGGAGCGGCGGTTTCAAAGAATCATCGTGGGCGAGCCTACGGTGGAAGCCACGATTGCGATTTTGCGCGGCTTGCAAGAAAAATACGAAGTGCACCATGGCGTGGAGATCACTGACCCCGCCATCGTGGCTGCTGCAGAACTCTCATACCGCTATATCTCGGACCGCTTCTTGCCGGATAAAGCGATTGACCTCATCGACGAAGCTGCAGCCAAAATCAAAATCGAGATTGACTCCAAGCCTGAGGTGATGGACAAGCTCGATCGCCGCTTGATTCAACTGCAAATCGAACGCGAAGCCGTGCGCCGGGAGAAAGACGATGCTTCGCAAAAACGCTTCGATTTGATCGAGGTAGAAATCACCAAGCTCAAAAAAGAAGCCGCTGATTTGGATGAACTGTGGAAAGCCGAAAAAGCCCAAGCCCAAGGCAGCGCACACATCAAAGAAGAGATTGAGCAGCTGCGCTTTGCGATTGAAGAATCCACCCGCAAGGGCGATTTCAATAAAGTGGCTGAGCTGCAATATGGCAAGCTGCCTGAGCTAGAAAAACAGCTCTCAGATGCGCACGCCAAGGAAGCCAAAAAATCAGTCAGCTCAGCGCCCAAGCTCTTGCGCACGCAGGTGGGCGCAGAAGAAATTGCCGAAGTGGTGGCTCGCGCCACAGGCATTCCCGTGAGTAAACTCATGCAAGGCGAGCGCGACAAGCTGCTGCAAATGGAGCAAGGCTTGCATCAGCGCGTGGTGGGGCAAGATGAAGCGATCACCGCCGTAGCCAATGCGATTCGCCGCGCCCGCGCGGGCCTGAGCGACCCGCAAAAGCCCACAGGCAGCTTCCTCTTCCTCGGCCCCACCGGCGTGGGCAAAACCGAGCTGTGCAAAGCACTCGCAGGCTTTATGTTCGATTCAGAAGAGCAGCTCATTCGCATCGACATGAGCGAGTTCATGGAAAAGCATTCCGTGAGCCGCTTGATCGGCGCGCCGCCTGGCTATGTGGGCTACGATGAAGGTGGCTACTTAACGGAGGCCGTGCGCCGCAAACCGTATTCCGTGGTGCTGCTCGATGAAGTTGAAAAAGCGCACCCCGATGTGTTCAACGTATTGCTGCAAGTGCTCGATGATGGCCGCTTGACCGATGGCCAAGGCCGCACCGTGGATTTCAAAAACACCGTGATCGTGATGACCAGCAACATCGGCTCACTCATCATCCAAGCCATGGCTGGCAAACCGCATGAAGAAGTCAAAGATGCAGTGTGGGAAGAGCTGAAAAACCATTTTCGTCCCGAGTTTTTAAATCGCATTGACGAAACCGTGGTCTTCCACAGCCTTGATGCCAAACACATCGAAGGCATCGCCAAAATCCAACTTGCTACGCTGGTCAAGCGCATGGAGAAGATGGAATTGATTTTGGAAGTGTCTCCCGCTGCCTTGGCCGAACTCGCCAAAGTCGGCTTCGATCCCGTGTTTGGCGCGCGGCCGCTCAAACGCGCCATCCAGCAACGCATCGAAAATCCGCTGTCCACCCTGATCCTACAAGGCAAATTCCCGCCCAAGAGCGTGATCTCCGTCGATGTTGATCCAATTCATGCGCCGGGGGTGTTCAAATTTGAGCGGGTGGTGAATTGAGTCAAGCTCAATCAGCCAACAAAGGCATACCAGTGCTCACGATGAAAAATGTTGATGCACTGTATCTCTGCCCGAGCGTTGAGGAGATTGCACAGCGCGTTGCAGCAGGCGCAGGAGCAAATGCCCATCCTCAGGGTGTATTTCGCTTCGAGGACTTTGAAACGATGAATCGGGCCGATGCAATTGCAAGCAAACGCTGGGATGAGTACGTCAACTTGTATGCCAAGCAAGCGAATCAGTTGGGTGCTCAAAAATGAGGAAGCTATTGTTCCGTATGCTTCTTGTCGTTGCTGGCTTGTTTTTGCGGCTAGCCTGATGATGATGATGTTGGTGTTGATGCTAATCTGGGCTGTGCTTGCGCTTCGGCGCAAGTTCACTGGGCAACCTGTGACAGCGTTTGTGATGCGCACTAATCCGCGTACAAGTTTTGATCAAGTGCTCAGGCGTGGTCAGTCGCTTAGAGCAGATGATGCCAAAACACCGCGCCGCGATATGCACAATGTGACAGATGTAGAGCCAAAACTTTAAGCAGAGTCAATTTAAAGAAAAATCGGCATATAACCGGCGCAGAATATACGTAGATTGCTATACATTTTATAGTAAAATCTATCCATAAAACACGCTGATATTCAACTTTGCATGCATTGCTTTGACTGAACGCATCTGACATTAAGATTCGAGTTTTAGCCTGTATTCTTCAGGGTGAGTCTTTTTACTTGTTAAAAATTATCAGTAGTGTCCCAACGTTTTCACATCAGAACATCGTAAGTCAATGATTTACTTGCCGATTTCAGCATTTTCATCTGGTCTCGATTTGAACATCGAATGCCAGACTCGCGGTTTTGTGCGCTTTTGCGCTTCTGACCGCCATGCACCAAGGCAAGCTCGTGTTTTCTCAGCTCATGGCGCATCTGCCTATGAGCACCTTTCGCCGCTGTGTGGCACGCCACAACGGCGACTTCAAAGTTCAAGACTTCACCTGCTTGGATCAATTCTTCGCCATGGCTTTCGCCCAGTTGACCTACCGCGAGTCCTTGCGCGATATCGAGATCAATCTGCGTGCACAGTCTCAGCGGCTTTATCACATGGGCTTTCGCTGCAACACGATCTCGCGCAATACCCTGTCCAACGCGAACGCCACACGTCCTTGGCAAATCTACGCCGATCTGGCTCAGCATTTGATTGGCATCGCCCGCCCTCTGTACGCGAGCGAGCCTTTGGCTATCGATCTGGATGCCACGGTCTATGCCTTCGATGCAACCACCATCGATCTTTGTCTGTCGGTGTTTCCTTGGGCACCGTTTCGCCAAGCCAAGGCTGCGGTGCGGCTTCACACCTTGCTGGATTTGAAGGGCTCTATCCCGACGTTCATTCACATCACGGACGGCAAGACGCACGAGGTCAACACCTTGGACGAGCTGACGATCGAGGCAGGAGCGTTCTATTTGCTGGATCGGGGCTATTTGGATTACAAGCGCCTGTACGCGATTGCCCAAGCCCAAGGCTTCTTTGTGACGCGCGCCAAGAGCAATACCAAGTTCAAGCGGCGCTACTCCAGCGCCGTGGACAGGCAAGCGAGCCATGTGGTCTGCGACCAGACGGGCATCTTGCCTTTGTTCTACGCCAGCAAAGACTATCCCCAACCCTTGCGACGCGTGGTAGTCAAAGACGAGGTGGGCAAGCGCATTGTCTTTCTGACCAACAACTTTGTATTGAAGCCCGAGCTGATCGCCGATTTGTACCGCCAGCGCTGGCAGGTGGAGTTGTTCTTCAAATGGATCAAGCAGCACCTGCGCATCAAGGCGTTCTACGGCACGAGCGAGAACGCAGTAAAGACGCAAATCTGGATTGCGGTCTGCACTTACGTGCTGATCGCCATTGCCAAGAAACGCTTGAAATTGACGCATAGCCTCTACGAAATCCTACAAATCTTGAGTCTGACCATGTTTGAAACTTTTCCAATAAATCAACTACTTACAGCTACCCCAGCCAATTCAAATCGAGATTTGGAGCCTACACAGCTCTCTCTCCTCTGAAAAACGTTGGGACACTACTGAAAAATTATGAATATCGATAAAAACACCGCCGTCACTATTTCCTACACCGTGAGCGAGCCCTCTGGCCGTTTGCTGGAGCAAACCAGCAAGCCCAGTGCCTATTTGCATGGTGGCTATGGCAATACTTTTGAAAAAATTGAGCAAGCTTTGCAAGGTCAAAGCGCGGGTTATAGCGCCTCGCTCACGCTCTCTCCAGCAGATGGCTTTGGCGAGCGGGATGAGACTTTGGTGCAGAGTATTCCGAAATCTGAATTTCCACCGGGTGTGAAGGTGGGTGGGCAACTGCGTGGGCGCACGCAAGATGGCCGAGATGCAGTGTTCAACGTGCTCAAAATCAAAGGCCAAGAGGTGATGCTGGATGGCAATCATCCGCATGCGGGCAAAACTTTGAAGTTTGCGATCAAGGTGCTCGCTGTGCGCGCTGCCTCGGAGGAAGAAATCACCCATGGCCATGTGCATGGGGAGCATGGGCATCAGCATTGACCGCTTGATTTAGGGCAGTTTCGCTGAAAACGCCTGACTTTGTGGCCTAATCGGGGGTTGTATTCAATTGACTGGAGTTTTTCATGGCCGACAAGATCAGAACCGAAGCAGACCGTAAACGCAGCCCTAAGCCTGTGTTGCCCAATGGCGTGAGCATGCCCGTGAGCCGTGGTCAAAAAATCAGCTTGGAGCGCGGCAGCGCCACACGCAGCAAAAAGAACCCTGGCAAGCGTCCTAGCAAGGGCGGTTGATTGCCCGTGTCAGCCGAATAGGTCAGCCTCATAGTTCAGCCCAATAGGTCAGCTGCGCTGGCCACGTGTGCAGCGCGGCTGGTCACTTAGATCTTTTCTCGTGCAGATGTGAGAAAAACTGGCCTGAGCCAAGAGAGAGTGCACAGCATCCGCTTGATCGTAACCATGCTCCAGCAGCAACCAGCCGCTGGGAGCGAGGTGCTGCGCTGCATGGGCGATGATGCTGCGGATAGCATCTAATCCATCGTTACCACTGCTTAAAGCCATGGCTGGCTCGTGGGTGAGGGCGGCAAGGTGCACATCACCTTCTGCAATGTAGGGCGGGTTGCTCACAATCAGATCGAACACTTGGTTTTGCAAAGCTGCAAACCAGTTGGGATGAGTTGCGTCCGCTTGGATGAACTGGACAGGCAAGCCTAACTGAGCTGCATTGGCTGATGCCACAGCCAATGCATCAGCGCTGGCATCGGTGGCTGTGACTTTAGCATGTGGGCGCTGGGATTTGATCGCCAAAGCGATTGCGCCGCTGCCTGTGCCAAGGTCGAGTACTAGCGCGCTTTGATTGGCGGGCAATAGCTCCAAGGCCCAATCGATCAAGGTTTCGGTGTCATCTCGCGGGTCGAGCACGCGGCGGTCAATTTGCAGGCGCAGGCCATAAAACTCTTTGAAGCCGGTGATGTAGGCTACGGGCTCGCCGTTGATCCGGCGCTTGAAGAATTGCTCGGCCAGAGAGGTCTGTGATGCGGTGATTGCATCTTGCGCATGCGCGAGCAGCCAAGCGCGGTTGAGCGGGTCTTGGCCGCAGGCATGGAGCAAGAGCATTTGCGCATCCAGCCGCGCTAAGCCTTGCGATTGAGCGCTGAGCAAAAGATGGTGCAAAACTGGCATGGCGCAGATTGTGCCACTCGGACTGGCTCACCTATTTGCGGGATGCGCCGCTTACTGCGTTGCATGCACAATAGCGTCACATGCAGACCACTCTCTACCTGATTGAAGACGACCCCTCGATTCACAGCTTTTTGCAGCGGACCTTGCAAGAGCGTCCGCAGTGGTCTTTGCTGGGCAGCTCCAGCAGTTTTGCGCATGCGCAGCAGCATGCGGCTGGCGCCGCTGCCTCCGTGTATTTGGTGGATTTGGGCCTGCCGGACGGGCGCGGGGAGGATTTGCTGCGCCAGCTCTCGCGCTCCAACCCGAGCGCGGAGCTGCTGGTATTTACCGTGTTTGGCGATGAATCGCGGCTGATTGGCGCGATTGAAGCGGGCGCAACGGGCTATGTGCTCAAGGGCTGTACCAGCCAAGAATTGATTGATGCGATTGAGCAAATTCAGGGCGGTGGCGCGCCGATTTCTGCGTTGCTGGCACGCATGCTGCTCAAGCGCTTTCGCAGCGTGGAGGATTCGCAGCCTGCGCCGCTGGAAGCACCTGCCGAAGGCCTGCTCTCCGGTCGCGAAACCGATGTGCTCAAGCTGCTGGCTCAAGGCTATGTGAACAAAGAGATTGCGCGCAAGCTGGATATTTCTGGCCATACCGTGGGCTCCCACATTAAAAATCTTTACCGAAAACTCTCGGCCCACACACGGGTGCAGGTGGTGCGCATTGCGCAGGAGCGAGGGCTGGTGTGATACTTCGTGAAAATTGGCGCGATACTTTGGCGCATTTGCCTGCTTGGGCGATGGTGGGTGCGGTGCTTGTTGTGCTGTTGGCGGGTTTGGCGCTGATCTCGCGCCCGCAGCCCTTGGAAGGCACAATTTATATACAAAATGCACAACTAACCGGCATGAATACTGCGCAGAGTGCTATTAAAAACATAGCGTTACCGCACGTCTGGGATGACGAAAAACCCGCGCTCTCGGGCACGGCCAGCTACACACTCAGCCTGCCGCAAGAGGCCAGCTTGGCGGTGCAGCCCGGGCAGGCGTTGGCGCTGCTGATCCCTCGCGTGGGGGCGCGTTTTCGCGTGTGGCTAGGCGATCAAATGATTCATTCGGAGCATTGGGACACGGCGGGTTATGTGGACACCAGTGTGGTGCCTTACCTGATTGCCTTGCCACCCGCGAGCTTGAAAACGCCGCTGGCTAGCAATCAGATCCGCATCGAGGTGCAAGGCCAATTGCTGCGCAAAAGTGGCTTGTCTGCCGTGTGGCTAGGGCCAGCAGCGGTGTTGCAGGATCGCTATGCGAAGGTCATGCTCTGGCAGGTGCAGGCCTCGTGGATGGTGGCGGCTTGCTCGGTGCTGGTGGCCTTGATTTGCGGTTTGATGTGGCTGCAAAATCATGAAAAATTATTTGGCTTGCTTGCTGCTGCCTCCGCGGCTTGGGCGCTGCGCTTGGCGCTCACGCCGCTGGTGCATCCGCCGATGGCGTTTGAGCTGTGGTTCTTTTTTCACAAGCTCTCGTTCACCTTGTATTGCGGACTGGTTTATCTGTTTTTATGGGAAACCTTTGAGTTCAAGCAGCATCTGGCACGCAAACTCGTGATTAGTTTCATGTGCATTGCGCCCTTTTGGCTGGCGTTGACCACCTGGAGCGAAATCTACAATCTCTATCGAATTTGGACCGGTATTTTGACGGGTATTTCGGTGGCGACTCTTCTGCATATGTTCAACCGCGCACGCTGGGGGCTGGACGCGAATCAGCGCTTGATGATTGTGGTGGGCATTGCCACCATGGTCACGGGCGTGCGCGATTTTGCCGTGGTGCAGTTGGGCATGCCAGGTGATGCCGATTTGCGCTGGATGACCTTAGGCAGTTTGATTTTCATGCTGACTTTGGCTTGGGTGTTGGTGCAGCGCGTTGGTTTGTACATGCGGCAAGTCAATCAGGCAAATCTGGCTCTGGAGCAGCGCGTCTCTGAAAAAGAAAGCGAGCTGCGTCAAGCCTTTGACTCCTTGCGCGATGCCGAGCGCCGCCAGGTGCTGGAGGCCGAGCGCGCCCGCCTCACGCGCGATATGCATGATGGCTTGGGCAGCCAATTGGTTCAAACGCTGAACCTCGTGCGCGCGCAGGGCGGATCACTGAGCCCAGTCAGCCCCGATCAACTCGCCGCGATGCTCAGCCACGCGCTGGAAGAGCTGCGCATGACGCTTGATTCGCTGGAGCCGCTGGAAGGCGATTTGCCAGCGATTTTGGGCACCTTGCGTCAGCGCATTGCGCCCACTTTGGCTGCGGCTGGTATTGAGCTGGATTGGCAGGTTCAGGAAGTGCCGCCGGTGCTGGTCAATGGCCTGCCGATGGAGTCGCATGCGGTGATGCATTTGTTTCGCGCGCTGCAAGAGATTTTTGCCAACATCGTCAAGCATGCGCAGGCTAAGCATGTGGTGGTGAAGACTTGGCACGATACGAGCCATGTTTACCTTGGTGTGCAAGACGATGGCGTTGGCTTGGGGCAGGGCGCACGCGAGGGCGGGCGCGGCATGGATAATCTGCGCGCCCGGGCCGCTGCGCTGGGCGCGGTGCTGCGGATGGATGGCTCGCACGGCACTTTAGTGGAGTTGCGCTTTGAATATGATCACCGTTCGGATGCTATTAATAAGTGAGCACTCCGCGCATATTCTAGGCCGGCTACCTGCCTAAAAAGCTTGAAATATATCTATGAAAATCGCTTTTTGCTCCTGCAATCATCCGCTGGTGCATCCGCAGCAGCCGGGTTGGCTGGCGCTGGCTGAGCATGCACCCGATGTGCTCTTGCTGCTGGGCGATAACGTCTATATCGAAAATTCTGTCGATGAGCTGATCGGCAACCGCCGGCCCTGCATGGCGCTCAGTGATTTGGCCTATGCGCAGCGCCTGTATGCGCGCTATGCCGCGCAGTGGGCGGTGGCGGAGTTTCGCAACGCCCTGCGTGCTGTGCATGCGCGCGCAGGGCGCGTGCTGGGCACGCTGGATGATCATGATTTTTTGGGCAACGACACCTATGTCTCGCCCATCTTGGAGCGCAAAGCGCGGCTGGCGCGGCAGCTGCACCGCCAGTTCATCGCGGCTTGCAATGAACGTCCTCTGAGCGCGCTGTATCCAAGCTTTGATGAGGTGTTTGGCATGGATGATGTGGGCTATGCGCAAGGCATTGGTGTGGCGCAGTCGTTCAGTGTTGAATCTTCTGGTATTGCGCTCAAGCTCATCTTGCTAGACAACCGCAGCTACCGCCAAGCGCCGTTTGCCAATGGCCTGGCTGCGCCAGCGGCTTGCCTTGGCGCAGCGCAAATCAGCTGGCTTGCGCAAGAGCTGGTGGGCTCGCAGCGCATCACGCTCGTGGCTTCTGGCTCTACGCTGAGCGCAGGTGATCGTGCAGGGATTGCGGGCAGCCCGTTGGCGACCTATCGGCATGAGGCAAATGTGCTGCGCACGCTGTATCGCGGCATGAGCTCGGGCGGGCAGCGTTTGGTGCATTTGGGCGGTGATTTGCATTACAACGCCTATTGGCCAGCGAATGCGCAATTTCCTTGGAGTGAGTTGGCTTCGTCGGGCATGGGCTCGGGCTGGCAGCCGTTTGCCGGGCATCAGCGCGGCAATTTTGGATTGATCACGCTGAGCGACAATGCGTTGCGCATGCAGTTGCTGGGCAGTGAACCAGAGCGCAATGTAGATACTTTTATGGAGATAACAGCATCATGAGCTTCACCCGCCTATGCCCCGATCCTGCCCGCCTGAACACGGGCGATTTGGTGTGGATTCGCGCCGACGATCAAATGGTGTTTTTCAGTGACAAGAATCCACGGGCCAGCGGCTGGCTGACCGAGCAGGCTGCATTCTCCAAGCTCAGCGCTGAGCATGAAGCGCAAGTGCAAGCATTTCGGCGCAGCATCTGGGTTGGGCATTTGGCGCTGATTGAGGTGGTGGATGGCCTGCCCTGGGTGATTGATGCGACCACCTCGCGCAGCACCCCGGCCAGCCCAAGGCAAGATGGGGTGGCGCGGCAAAGCTATGCTGATTTCTTGGCTGACGCTTCTCATTTGCAATCGCATGTGTGGCAAGGCCGGCTCAAAGACATCACGCCTGCGCAAGCCATGCAGCTCGTACACAAAGCGCGCAGCTTTCTGGGCGCACCGTACCGCTTCACGCCTTGGCGCTTTGCCGATACAAGCGATTTTTATTGCAGCAAGTTCATCTGGCATGTGGTTCATGAGGCGCTGGGCATCAAGCTCTTGGGCGCGTCTGATCGCATTCAAGATGCATGGTTCACGCCTTGGGATGTGATGCAAAGCGCGCAGGTGAAAATGCTCTATGAGCCACCTGATCTCAGCTACATTGAACATGCCTGAAAACCAGCCCGCGCCCCTTCGCATCCTCATGGTCTGCATGGGTAACATCTGCCGCAGCCCAACGGCTGAGGGCGTGCTGCGGGCGAGGGTGGCGCAGGCGGGTTTGGCCAAGCTCGTGCAGATTGATTCCGCAGGCACTCACAACTACCACCCCGGCAGAGAGCCTGATGAGCGCAGCCAGAAACATGCGCTTGCACGGGGCTATGATTTATCGAAGCTGCGCGCAAGGCAGGTGCAGGATGTAGATTTCGAGCGCTTTGACATGATCTTTGCAATGGATTGGGATAATTTGGCGCTGCTGCAAGCGGATTGCCCGCAAGCGCAAAAAGCGAAGCTGCAACTTTTCATGCAGCATGCCGATCAGAGTTTGCAATTGGGTGAAGTGGTGCCAGATCCTTATTACGGCGGGGTGGCGGGTTTTGAGCAAGTGCTGGATTTGCTGGAGGCCGCGAGTGACGGCTTGGTCAGAAAACTACGGCATCGTTGGAAAAGCTACCGTTTGTCCGATTCATAAGGTTATTTTGCTGTTTTGGTGAAAAACGCACTCTTTGTCTTGGACAGAGAGGCTGATCCGATGTAATATCAATCCCGAGCGAATTCGTGGGGTATCTGCTATACTTGAGTGAAATGCTCAAGATTAACCGGATCGGTGCAAAGCGTCAGGGTGACAGCGCAGATCCTCATCTAACAATCCACGA